>JAFWRB010000132.1 GCA_017508845.1 Neisseriaceae bacterium
AATAGCGTAAATACTCCATAAAATCAAAGCAATGGATATTAACACGGCGTGATAATGGCGGGCGTTGTTTTTGCCTAATCGCACCGCTATGGTGTTTTTGCCGCATTGTTTGTCATTGTCTAAATCTCTGATATTATTGATATTTAATACCGCAACACTCCATAAACCCATAGAGATAGCAGGTAAGAAAATAGCGGTATTGATGGTGTGGGTTTGCAGAAAAAACATACCCAAAACTGCCATTTGTCCAAAAAAGAGAAACACAAATAAATCGCCTAACCCTATGTATCCATACGGTTTTTTGCCTACGGTGTAACATACGGCAGACAAAATGGCAGACAGCCCCAAGATGATCCACAACCACAAGGATACGCCCGCTTGAATAATTAAAGATAAGCCGCTGATAATACACAAAAAAATAACCATAAACATGGCGATTTGCATGTGCTTGGGCGAAATCAACCCTGCGGCAACCATTCTTTTGGGGGCGTGGGCAATGCGGTGTGCGTCTGTGTGCCGCACGGCATCGCCGTAATCATTGGCAAAATTGGCTAAAATTTGTAAGCATATGGCTGTAATCAAGCCCAAAGCCGCAAGGCTGCCTGAAAAAACGCCTGCTTGATACGCCAAAACATTACCCAAGCTAACACTTGCCACGCTTAAAGATAAGGTCGGCGGACGCATAGCAAGCAACCAAATGGCCAATTTTTGACGAAACAATATGGGCAACATTTTTTGTGTGAGTTGAATAAAAGGTTTGTTATAGTCAATTCAGACCAAAAGCAAACAAGGCGGCAAGTCGCAGACAGTATAAATAATACGGCAAGACGAGCCAACGCCGTATGATTTTGGTATGAATTGACTATATTTTATCAAATACTGCTTTTTCAGGCAGCCTGAAAGCACTTCCCGTGCAGGGAAAGCACTTCCCGTGCGGGGACAGCACTTCCCGTGCGGGGAATGCGTCAAGTGAAAACAAAAAACCACAGCACAAAACTGCGGTTTTTCTTCGTCCAATCAACTTATGCAAAAAAGCCGAATGCTTTTAAGAATACCAATGCCAACAGCACTGGGCAAACAAAGCGGATTAACACCACATACAATGCTTTGCCGACAAAGCGTCCTGCACCTGTTTCGGCTTCGTCAATGACGGTATCGGGTTTGAGTATCCAGCCGATTAAAATACAGGTTAAGAATGCCAAAATCGGCATCATAATGTTGTTGGATACATAGTCAAATATATCTAAAATTTGGGCTTTCGAGCCGTTGGGCAGTTCATATTCAAAATACAATAAGTTATAGCCCAAAGCCACGAAAATGCCTAAAACCCAACCGTAAATAGACGCAACAATCGTGGCTTTTTTGCGTGTCCAGCGAAATTCATCAATCAAACTGGCGACAATCGCTTCTAAAATCGACATACAACTGGTCAGTGCGGCAAAAAATACCGTGGCAAAAAACAATATGCCAATCACTGTGCCTGTGGTTGCCCCCATTGCCAAAAACACTTTCGGCAAAGACACAAACATTAAGCCTGGACCTGCACCAAAGCCGTCTCGCCCCATAAACGCAAACACCGCAGGGATAATCATCATACCTGCCAAAACCGCTACACCTGTGTCGAAAATTTGTACTCTGGTAACGCTTTTGGGCAAGTTATCCGATTTTTTCAAATAAGAACCATACGCCACCATAATGCCCATCGCCACGCTTAAACTGTAAAACAGTTGTCCCAAAGCGTCCATCACCACGCCCAAAAAGCGACTTGGTGTCATACCCGTAAAATCAGGAATAAGATAAATCGCCAGACCCTGCATACCCGTGCGAGTAACTCCGTTCTCATCAGTGTAAGACAGCGTGCAACTGTAAATGGCAATGCCAATCACCAACAGCAACAACAATGGCATTAAAATTTTAGAAATGCGTTCAATGCCTTTATTTACGCCTGCGTAAATAATTAAAGCAGTTGCCCCAAAGAAAATGGTGTGAAACACAATCGGCGAATATTGAGCGGTAATAAATCCGCCGAAAAAGCCGTCTTGCGTTGCGTCTGCCACTTGACCTGTGGCAAAAACGGTGAAATATTTCACCACCCAGCCGCCAATCAGGCTGTAATACGGCAGAATAATGGCAGGAATAATGGTTGCCAAAAGCCCCAACCAGCCCCAGTTGGGGTGCAATTTTTTATAAGCCGATAAAGGCCCGTGCTGCGTTTTGCGACCAATCGCCACTTCGGTGAGCAACAGGGCAAAACCAAAGGTAAAAACCAACACCATATACACCAACAAAAACAGCCCACCGCCGTTTTTGGCTGCTAAATACGGAAACCGCCAAATATTGCCCAAGCCCACCGCACTGCCTGCCGCCGCCAAGACAAACCCCAAATGCCCCGAAAAGGTATTTCTTGCCATAAAGTTATTCCCTTATAATGAAATGTTATCGAATAGATAACCGTTTGTTATGTAAAAAGACCGTCTATCCTACCATATTTACGCCATATATAGAATTTCAGGCTGCCTGAAACAATATTCAATGCTTGCATTAAGAAAAAAGTTAGTTTAATTACCACATTCATGTAGAAATTAAACTAACTTTCAGGCAGCCTGAAATTATTCAGCCACTGCATTGACATATTGCAACCCCACACTTTGGGTGATTAAATCAATTTCGCCTATGCGTAGTTTCATTAGCGTGCGTGGCGGAATGTCGATGGGAATGCCCACTGCACGAGCAACCAGCGGCAAGCCGTCTATTCTGACCAAATCGCCTTTTAATAATATCGCATTGATTTCTTTGATATTTTCTTGCTGTAAATACACCAAACTCCAATAGCGTTCCATTTGATTTTGGAAGTCGTTGTAAGCGGTGTAGGCGGATTCAAAATCTCGCAGAGCGGCATAAAGTTGTGCGTCATTAACAGCAAAACGGACTTGATATTTTTCTTTATCAATCAATGAAATCAGTTGTTGTTGATTGATAAAATCGGTTGCCCGCCGCAAGGGCGAAGTGTGCCACGCATAATGTGCCACGCCCAAGCCGTCATGCGGTGATGATTTAGTGCTTAATTTCACCAAACCTTTGGGGGCTTGCACGCGGAAAATGCCGCCCAAACCTGCCGTATCTAACATTTCTGCCCATGTGCGGTTTGCCAAAATCATTATTTCGCCCACAATGGTGTCAATCGGTGCATCTCGCTCTCTTTTAATTGGCGTCACGCGTCCGTTTTCATCGACTTCAACCGAATATTCATAACGCACGGGGGCATTTTCGTCATACTTACCCCGTTGTTTTTGTAAGTTAATCGCAATCGGCAACAGGGTTTTTAATTCATTGTGAAAGGGAAATTTATCTTCATCAGTTAAAAGGCTGCCTGAAAGGCGATTAAAAAACGGCTCAATTTCTTGTATTCGCAGGTTTTTTTCTATCCACACCTGTTCGATTTTGGTGTATGGCTCGCCTACAAAATTGCCGTCTAAATCCACAGTAAAATAAACGCTCAAACAAGGACGATAGCCATTTTCGTCCAGACTGAATGTGTGAATCCAGTTTTCAGGCAGCATGGTGATTTTGCCTGTGGGAAAATACACCGTGCTTTGGCGTTGTTGCACGATTTTTTCAATCGCATCATTGGCAGACAAAGTCGGTGCGGCAATATGCACACCCAAAATAAAGCCAGTATTGGTTTTTGTTAAACTGATTGCGTCATCAATTTCGGTTGTCGAAATATCGTCAATCGAAAAGGCTTTGATATTTTCGGCAACGGGTAAATCTTGCGGTTTTTCGCAAGGAATTTCAGGAAAATCAATACCTTGTTCAAAATTATTGAATAAAAATCCGTCTAATAAATATTGCGGTATAGACGGCACGCCGCCAACGGCTTGGGCTAACGCCAAAGGTGATAGTTTTAGGCTTTCTGCCGCTTTAATAAATGCTTTATATTCAATGGCTTGCTTATCAGGTTTATGCAAAATTTTGGGCAATTCTTCCGCAATGCGTTCAGGCAGCCTGAACGCGGTGAGTTCATCAATCCACGCCGCCATTTGAGCGTCTTGTTGTTTTTTGCGTTCAATCGCCGCTAACGCTTGTTTCAAAGTTTCTTCGGGTGCGGCTTTGAATACCCCTTTGTTTTTCTTATAAAAATACATAGGGGCGGCATACAGTGCAATCAGCGTTGCCGCTAATTCCGTCTGACTGGGCGTTGCCCCAAAATATTCTTTTGCCGCCATTTCGGCAGTAAATTCCGCATCGCTCACCACTTCCCACAGCAGGGGAATATCCATTGTGGCGGCTTGATTTTGAGCGTTTTCCAAAAAGGAAGGTGCGTCCGCATTAAATTCCAAAAACACATTCGCCGCTTTAATTTTGACACGCTTACCGCCAACTGTGTCCGCTTGATAAGACGCATCATTTTTCTGCACCACAGCCGCAACTTTAAACTGCCCAGATTCTTCGTAAAAGATATTCATATTTTTTATATAAAATTCAAATGGTTAATATTATTTTTGATAATTTTCAGGCTACCTGAAATAAATTCGTTTTCCATTGCCACACGGATTTAAGAAAACCTAACGGTTTTTTCCTTTAAATGACCATTCTATTATCTTTTAAAAATTTTGCGTCAGCAAAATCGAATTAGTGTGGCAATTTAAAAATAAAATAATCAATCAGTTTCAGGCTGCCTGAAAAATTAAAACGGTTTAAATAAAACCAAATATAATTCAATTAACAAAATAAATACGGGGACTTCGTTAAATACACGAAAAAATTTATGGCTTTTGGTGTTGGTTTTATTTTGAAACTGTTTTAAGTAAAATTGACATAAGTGTTGGTAACCTAATAAAAAAACACCTAATAAAGTTTTTGGGTGAGTCCAGTAATTTCCTGAACCAGTCCAAGCAAACGAATAAAAAACAATCGTTAAGCCAAACAATAAAGCCAAATAACCCATCGGCGACATAAAACGATATAAACGGCGTGCCATTCCTAATAATCGTTCATATTCAGACGAATTTTTATCCGCATTCGCTAAATTAACAAAAATTCGCGGCAAATAAAACAAACCCGCAAACCACGAAACAATCAAAAAAATGTGAATAAGTTTGAACCAAAGATACAACATTTTGTGTTCCTGCAAAACATTAAAAAGTGTTATTGTAACAAAAGATAGTCCCTTTCAGGCAGCCTGAAAATCCAAATCACCACACCTGTGGCAGACGCAAAACACTGTACACCGCATAATAATGCACTTCGCTAAAAAAGAATTTGAGTTTCACAGGCAATGCGGCGGTGTTAAATCGTGAAGTCGGCGTGGGCGACATTTGCACGGTAAGCCCCAAATCTTGTGCCATTAACTTGGCTCGGGCAATGTGATACGGGTCACTCACCACAATAAACGAGTGCAATTTTTCTCGCTTGGCAATTTCGGCTGAATTTTTCAAATTATCAAAAGTGTTGCGGGAGTTGGGTTCTAACAGAATATCTTGTTGCTTCACGCCGTGCGATAACGCCCATTTTGCCCCCACTTCCGCTTCGGTTAAAAAACCCGTTTTCGGCGTGCCGCCTGTGAAAATAATTTTTTTCGCCTTGCCCTGTTGGTATAAATTCACCGCATGGCGAATGCGTTCTTCAAACACAGGGGACGGCTTTTTGTGGTACGCCGCCGCACCCAGCACAATAATTGCGTCCGCACTCTTGGGCGTTTGTAAGCGTCCTTCATATAAAACTCTGGCACACAATCCGCCATAAATCGCCAAGCACATGACGATAAACAATAATAAAATGCGACGAAAGCGTTTGAATGTCAAAATAATGTCCTTATTGTATTTTCAGGCTGCCTGAGAAATGGAATTATAGTCGATTTAGACCAAAAGCAGGCAAGGCAACGAGCCGCAGACAGTATAAATAATACGGCAAGGCGAAGTAACGCTGCATGATTTTGGTATGAATCGACTATATATCTATCTGCGTAAATGTAAGACAATTTAATTAGGCAGGCTAAATGTGTAAAGTTATTTTTATATCATCGCCAAGTGTTTGAATATCTTGCACAATAAATCGTTCGCATTGATTTAACGCAGTGATTTCAGGCAGCCTGAAAGCGTCTTTTGCACAATCGCCCAAAATCATCGGGGCTTGATAGATGATAATTTCATCAACCAAGCCTTCATCAAGCAATGCCCCATTCAAAACAGAACCTGCTTCAACCCACAGTTGTCCGATTTGTTTTTCGGCTAATTTTGTCATTAAGATAGATAAATCAATATGTTGCCCGCTTTTATCTGCTGACACAGGCAGAATTTCAACGCTGTCAGGATAAGTTTTTTGAGTCGCAAAATCAGGCAAACACGCCAAAATCGTACGACCGCCGTCTGTGCAGATTTTCGCGTTGGTAGGCGTTTGCAAATGACTGTCTGCCACAACGCGAATGGGTTGGCGTGGCGTTTGAATGTGTCGCACATTCAACTGGGGATTATCCTTTATAACTGTGCCGATTCCTGTTAAAACCGCACAACTTGCCACCCTGCCCCGATGAACATCAATGCGTGCCATTTCGCCTGTAATCCACTGGCTCACACCGTTTCTCAACGCCGTTTTACCGTCTAAACTTTGAGCAATTTTAAGCGTAACAAAGGGTTTTCCTCGTTCAAAAAGAGAAAAAAAGCCACAATTTAACGCACGGCTTTCCTGTTCTAATAAGCCTATCGCCACTTCAACGCCTGCGTTTTGCAACATTTTCACACCGCTACCTGAAACAAGCGGATTAGGGTCAAGGCTTGATGCAATCACCTTTTTAATGCCTGCGTTAATTAAAGCGGCAGCACAAGGGGGCGTTGCCCCAAAATGCGAACAAGGCTCTAAGGAAACATAGGCAACCGCACCTTTGGCTTTGTCAGCAGCCTGCCGCAAGGCAAACACTTCCGCATGCGGCTCGCCTTTTTTCTCGTGCCAGCCCTGCCCCACAATTTCGCCATTTTGCACAATCACACAGCCCACTTTGGGATTGGGCGAAGTGGAATACAAACCTTTTGCCGCTAAATTTAACGCCTGCCGCATCATCTGTTCATCAAAGGAAGAAAAAGACATGGCATTTTCCAATGGTCGAAATTTCGGATTATATTAAAAAATTCAGGCTGCACAAAACACAAAATTACCCAAAAAAAACCGCAAAATCGGATAAAATCAGCGTATTTCCGTTTTCAAGAAAGCAGAAGTCAGATGAAAACCATTTATCTTGCAATTAAGATTATTCTGTTGTTGGTGCTGTTGTTTTTTGCGGTACAAAATACGCACTTGGTTGAGTTTTTTTGGTTTGGCAAAGGTGGCGTGAATTTGCCTTTGATTGCCTTGCTGTTTGTGGCTTTTGCTGTGGGTGCGTTGTTTGGTATGTTCGCTATGTTGGGTCGCATTTTGACTTTGCGGGGCGAAAATAATTCCTTGAAACGCGAACTGAAAAAAGCGGAAAAATCAGTGGAACAATACATTGAAAACGAAATTTCCGTTCATTCTGCCTTGTCTTCTGATGAACAGAAAAGTACGGTTAAATAACATTTTTAACAAGTCAAATAAATTCAAAAGAAGACAAGGCATTAAGACGCAGACAGTATAACTAATACGGCAAGGCGAAATAACGCAGTATTATTTTGAATTTATTTGACGGATAAAGGGATAATAGTATGAATCCGACCACAGGTGCTTGCACCGTTGCACTCATTCCTGCCGCAGGTCGTGGCACACGTTTTTCGGGCGATATGCCCAAACAATATGTTGAAATTGCAGGCGAAACGGTGTTGTTTCGCACTATTTCGGCAATAGCAGATACGCAATCTTTTGATTTAATTGCACTTATTTTATCGCCTGATGATACGCAATTTGATTCTTTCAGGCTGCCTGAAAATGTGGCTTTATTAGATAAAAACTTTGATTTTGCTACCAAAAAAGTGCCGTTAATGGTATTAAAAATGGGCGGTAAAACGCGTGCGGAAAGTGTGGCAAATGGCTTGAAGTTTTTAATGGAAGAAAAATGGTTAGACAAGGACGACACCATTGCGGTGCATGACGCGGCTCGTTGTTCGGTGAATGTGTCGGATATTCAAAAGCTGTTAGAAGCCGACTGTCCAGACGGTGCGATTTTGGCAACACCCTGTGCGGATACGCTGAAAATTGCCGATGTGAGCGGTCGTATTACAGAAACCATTTCGCGTGATAGCGTGTGGTTAGCACAAACGCCGCAAGTGTTTCGGGCAGGTTTGTTGTATCAGGCGATGAATCAGGCGAATTTGGCAGAAATCACCGATGAAGCGTCTGCGGTTGAAAAAATGGGCTTAAAACCGCAAGCGATTGCAGGCAGCCTGAACAATATTAAACTCACTCGCCCCGAAGACAAGGCGTTTTTGGAACAGTTGTTGGAGCAAAATATGCGTATGCGTGTTGGTCAAGGTTGCGATGTTCATCGCTTGGTGGAAGGTCGTCCATTGATTTTGGGCGGTGTGAATATTCCGTTTGATAAGGGTTTGGAAGGACATTCAGACGCAGACGCTTTGCTGCACGCCATTATTGACGCTCTGTTGGGTGCGGTTGGTTTGGGCGACATCGGCTCGCAATTTCCTGACACCGATAACGCTTATAAAAACGCCGACAGCGGTGAATTATTGCAACAAATTTGGGCAAAAATACAAAAAGACGGCTGGCAAATTAACAATATCGACAGCACCATTATCGCCCAAACGCCGAAATTAGCCGAATATATTCCGCAAATGAAGAAGAAAATCGGCGAATTGCTGAAAATTTCCGAAAGCAATATCGGCATTAAAGCCAAAACAAATGAAAAATTAGGCTATTTGGGCAGAAGCGAAGCGATTGAAGCCCAAGCGGCTGTGCTGTTGCAAAAGTTTCAGGCAGCCTGAAAGCACTTCCTGTACGGGGAATTTGTCATTGCAAGCCTAACCCAAGCGTGGTGATTGCCACGCCGTGCGAGTGGCACGGCTCGCAATGACGATATAAGTTTCAGGCAGCCTAAAAAGGACAAACCATGAATAATGAAGAACCACTTTTACAATTTCCCTGCGAATTTATGATTAAAGCCGTAGGCAATGCGTCTGATGATTTTGCTGACTTGGTTTTGTCGTTAGTCAAGCAGCACGCCCCTGATACGCAGGATACGCAAATTTCTCTAAAAGAAAGTGGCAAGGGCAATTTTTTGTCTGCCACAGTCAAAATCCACGCTTTTTCGCAACAACAATTAGACAATATTTACCGCACACTCACTTCGCACGAGCAGATTAAATTTGTTTTGTAGGTTTGGCGATGAACAACTTTATTCGTACACTAAAAAAAATCTACCTATACCTACTCTTATTTTCCATAGCAGTGTGGTTAGTGGAAATGATTTTACCGCCCAGGCGTTTTATTCTGCCTGTCGGTGCGATTTCGTTCGCACTATTAAGCATTTGCAGTCGTGCATTGTGTTTTCACCTTGCCAAACGATACGGCATGGACATAAAAGGACATAGCCCATTCGAGTGGTTAGAACTTAAAAAAGGCAATAAAGAATGGGGCGTGGCAACCATGATATTTGGCATGTCTTGCATGATTACTGCAATTTTTTTCATCGTTTTATACTGGTTTGTGCCACGAATTGAATGAAATCGCCAAAAATCAAATATAATGATGCTTTTATTATCCAAATATCACCAATCAACCAAAAGGAATACGAGTATGAAAAAACTTTTTGCTTTTTTGGCAGTAACACTTTTAGCGTCCTGCACTTGGGTGTCGTATGACGACAACGGACAAACCCGCTGGCGACAAAAATACCCCACAGGCACACCCACTTACTACGAAGACGGCACCTATCAACGCGACCATCGCTATCACGGACACCGCCCCATTCAAAAAGCAGTCATCAACGAACCGCCTGCGGTTTCTAATCCAGCGGAATAACATTCAGGCAGCCTGAAAAACCTTTCAGGTTGCCTGAAAATATTGTAATATACTATGTGTATATACAAATGGAGTATGACAATGGAAACCACAATATTTATGAACAATCGCACGCAAGCGGTTCGTTTGCCGACAGAAATGCGATTTGATGAAAAAGTCAAAAAAGTCAATATTCGTATTGTTGGCAAAGATAGAATATTATCTCCTATTTCAAACACTTGGGATAATTTCTTCTTACAACCCAACAGGGTGAGCGATGATTTTATGCAAGACAGAGACGCTGGTTTTCAACCTGAACGAGAAAAACTGTGATGTTGAAATACCTATTAGACACGAATATTGTCATCTATGTCATCAAACGCCGACCAATTGAAATTTTAAGCACATTCAATCGCAACACGGGAAAAATGGCAGTCAGTAGCATTACCGAAGCCGAATTGTATTACGGTGCAGAAAGAAGCCAACGCCCATACGAAAACGCATTAGTGGTAGAAGAATTTTTATCCCACTTAACCGTTCTGTCTTACGACAGTAAAGCCGCACAACATTTTGGCAATATCAAAGCCGATTTAGCCAAAAAAGGCTCGCTCATCGGTGAAAATGATTTACACATTGCCGCTCACGCAAGAAGTTGCGGACTGATATTAGTTAGCAATAATATGCGTGAATTTCAAAGAGTTCCCAATTTGATGTTAGAAAATTGGATTTAACTTTTCAGGCAGCCTGAAAGCATAAAACATAAGGAAAAACAATGACTTCTCAACTTTCTATTTTAATTCTTGCCGCAGGAAAAGGCACAAGAATGTATTCCGACCGTCCCAAAGTGTTGCACCAAATTGGCGGGCAGTCGATGTTATCGCGTGTGATTGATACGGCTTTGCAACTTAAACCTGCGTTTATTGGTGCGGTCATCGGACACGGCAGGGAAGAAGTTAAAGCCGAAATACACCGTCCAGTGCAATGGATTGAGCAAGTTGAGCAGTTAGGTACAGGGCATGCGGTTGCGTGTGCTTTGCCGTATCTGCCGCAAGACGGTATCACGCTTGTGTTATATGGCGATGTGCCGTTGATTGATACACACTCGTTGCAGGCAATGATTGCTGCATCAGACAACGGCAAAAATACGGTTTTGCTCACCGATACGCTTGATGACCCCGCAGGTTACGGCAGAATTGTGCGGGAAAACAATGGGCATATTGTGCGTATTGTGGAAGAGAAAGACGCTCTACCCGAAGAAAAGACCATTTGCGAAATCAACACGGGCATTATGGTTTTGCCGACTCACAAAATTGCCGAATGGACAAGCCAACTTAAAAACGCCAACGCACAGGGCGAATATTATTTAACCGATGTGATTGCTCTGTCGGTTGCCAACCATATTCCCGTGATTGGTGTGGCTTTGCCGCAACACCACTTGGCGGCAGGAGTGAATAATAAACTGCAACAGGCAGAATTGGAACGCATTTTTCAACGCGAACAAGCCAATCATTTAATGAAAGCAGGCGTAACGCTGGCAGACCCGAACCGCTTTGATTTGCGTGGTACATTAAAATGCGGCAAAGATGTGTGGATTGATATTAACGCCGTGTTTGAAGGCGAATGTGTTTTGGGCAATCGTGTGCAAATTGGGGCAAATTGTGTATTAAAAAATGTGCAAATTGCGTCTGATACGGTGATTAAACCGTTTAGTCATTTAGAAAATTGCGTTATCGGCAACAATGCTCAAATTGGTCCATTTGCTCGTCTGCGTCCTGATACGGTTTTATCTGACAATGTGCATATCGGCAATTTTGTTGAAGTGAAAAAATCCACTGTTAAAGAAAACAGTAAAATCAATCACTTAACTTATATTGGCGATAGCGACATTGGGGCAAACACGAATATTGGTGCAGGCACAATCACTTGTAATTATGACGGTGTAAATAAATTCCGCACAGAAATTGGCGACAATGTGTTTATTGGCTCGAACACGCTATTGGTTGCTCCTGTGAAAGTGGGCAATAACGCAACCACAGGAGCAGGCAGTGTGATTACCAAAACCTGCCCAGACAACAAACTAACAGTGGCACGAGCCAAACAGATTACTTTGGATAATTGGCAAAGACCTGTGAAAAAGTGATTGAAAAACACGCGGACAAATTTTTTCAGGCAGCCTGAAAGAATACAGAAATATCGTAGGGTGGGTAACGCTACGCTCCAACCCACCAACAACGCCGATAGGCGTTGCTCCTTGTCGTTCAGGCAACCTGAAAAATATATTCTACCGTTACGGTGGGTTAGAAACCCACCCTACGAGCAACGCCTTTGGCGTTGTGGTGAGTTGTGTTGTCCCAATCTACAACGACTATTTTGCTCCCTGCTCTTTTAACCATTCAATCAATTTTTCATTGGCACTTTTTTGACGAAATAAATAGGCTTGCCATTGTTGTTGTGCGTTTTGCCATTTATCAAAATTTTCAAATAAAATCATAAAGTTATTTTTTCTCTCTTCATCAGTCAAAACAACCGCACCGTTGAGTTCATCAGACAAACGGCTGTGGGCTGATAATAATTCGGGTGGAAAATAAGCATAAACTTTATCCCAAAATGCGTGCAGTTTTGCGATATGTGCAAGATTTTCTTGCGGATAAATATGCCAAAAAAAAGGCTTGCCTGTGTATTGCGTCCGCACAAAACTGTCTTCACCACGCACAAGCAGTAAATCATATTGCAACAATAAATTATCAAATTGATTTTGCGAAACAAAATCGGCTTTTTGAAATAACAATTTGTTTTGATTGATATGTTTAGGCTGTTCTATTTGATTTCCTGCCAAATCAATGTGCATATTCACGGGTAAATTAGCCAAACAATCAAACCATTTTTTCCAACTCGTTGAAGAATAAGCAAAAATATAGGTTTTCAGGCTGCCTGAAACTTTTTTAGGCGATTTAGGCAATAAATTCTTCTCACGCAACAAACCGCCGCTTTTTTCCGAAAAACCCATAAAATAGAAATACTTATTTACACCATTCGCTTGCAATGACGGCAATAAATGCATTTCTTCTGCCCAATCTTCGGCAGTTAAATACTCCCAATTTAACCACAACGCTTTGTTTTGAAAAATAATTTCTTTAACAAAATCAGGTAATTCACAAGCAAATGTTTCAATCACAAAATTAGGTTGCGGTACATTGTTTAGGCTGGCTTTTGTTGTTTGCTCATCTTCCCATTGTAAGATATTGATTTCTTGAATATTTTGTTGCTTTTGTTGCGGATTTAATTCAGGCAGCAAACGGTTCAGTGTTGTAAAATTGTCAATAAGCAATACCACTTGACACGATAAATCCGCTTGCAAATTTTTCGCCAATCGCCACGCCACGCCCGCATCACCAAAGTTGTCGATAACACGGCAAAAAATCCACACTGTTTTTTGATTTAAATCACCCATTTTTTACTTGACAAATGTTTTTTTCGTCCGTTTTCTATCAAAGTTATGCACCATTGTCATCGCTAACACAAGCAAAATAAAAAAGCGATAGATAAAAACACTATGCAATCAATAACTTTGTATAACTATTTGATTTTTAATAATAAATTTTTATTGCTGACTTTTTGAACACAGTCAAAAAAGTCTTATAAAAACAAGGTTTAGAAAGCGTCATTCACAACTTATCCACAGGCTTATCCACAAAATTGTGGATAACTTTTTCGCTGTTTTTTTAAGCAGAAGAACCGTAAAATTTCGTACCGATTTTAATCGTTTCCAAGCCCTTTTGGCGGCGATATTCGTTGCTATCTCGCAGAGAATAAATGCAGCCGCAATATTCCTGCTGATAAAATTCTTCCGCCTTGCTGATTTCAATCATTCTTTGCGAACCGCCGCCTTTACGCCAGTTATTGTCCCAAAAAATTAAGTCAGAATAATGACTGGCGGCATTTTTGCCACAAGTATTCACTTGATTTAAATCTTTCCAGCGAGAAATGCCCAAAGAAGTGGCAAAAACAGCAAAACCGTTTTCGTGTGCAAATAACGCCGTGCGTTCTAAACGCATATCAAAGCACATTGTGCAACGCTTGCCCCGTTCGGGTTCAAACTCCAAGCCTTTGGCACGAGCAAACCACTCATCGCTGTCGTAATCCGCGTCAATAAACGGCACGCCGTGTTTTTTAGCAAAGGCAATATTTTCATTTTTGCGTAATTCATATTCTCTTTTTGGGTGAATATTCGGATTATAAA
>JAFWRB010000012.1 GCA_017508845.1 Neisseriaceae bacterium
ACAATTTGGCAATCCTGCGTCTTCGTCCCACGCTTACGGCTGGGCGGCGGAAGAAGCGGTTGAGAACGCTCGTAGCGAAATCGCACAACTCATCAACGCAGACCCGCGTGAAATTGTTTTTACATCAGGAGCAACCGAGTCGGACAATTTGGCGATTAAGGGAGCGGCACATTTTTATCAAGGCAAGGGTAAGCATATTATTACCGTTAAAACCGAACACAAAGCGGTGTTAGACACTTGCCGTGAGTTAGAGCGAGAAGGCTTTGAAGTTTCTTATCTTAATGTCAAAGAAAACGGCTTATTGGATTTAGACGAACTGACAGACGCCATTCGTTCTGATACGGTTTTGGTATCGGTGATGAGCGTGAATAACGAAATCGGCGTAATCCAAGATATTGATAATATAGGTAAAATCTGCCGTGAAAAAGGCGTTTTGTTTCATACGGACGCAGCCCAAGCCGCAGGCAAAATGCCGCTTGATGTACAAACACAAGCGATTGATTTAATGAGTCTTTCTGCCCATAAAATTTACGGTCCAAAGGGCGTAGGTGCGTTATATGTTAGACGCAAACCCAGAGTGCGATTGGAAGCCCAAATGCACGGCGGCGGACACGAACGGGGTTTTAGAAGTGGCACACTGCCCACGCATCAAATTGTGGGTATGGGCGAAGCCTATCGCTTGGCACGATTAGAAATGGCAGACGACAACGCAAAAGCCCTTGAATTACGCACGCAATTTTTGAATGGAATTAAAGAGATAGAAGAAGTATATATCAACGGCGACTTAAACCGCCGCATACCGCAAAACTTGAATGTGAGTTTTAATTTTGTTGAGGGCGAAAGTCTGATGATGGCGGTGAAAGAGTTGTGTGTATCCAGCGGTTCTGCTTGTACTTCTGCCAGTTTGGAGCCGTCCTATGTTTTGCGTGCATTAGGCAGAAACGATGAATTAGCCCATTCATCGCTTCGCATTACATTTGGACGCTTTACCACAATGGAAGAAATCAATTTCGCCGCAAACCTGATTGTGGAACGCATAGGCAGACTGCGGGATTTATCGCCATTATGGGAAATGTATAAAGACGGCGTAGATTTAAACACCGTGGCATGGAATGCTCATTAAACAGTTAGCAGTTAGCAGTTAGCAGTGAGCGGTGAGCAGTTATTAAGTCAAGCCTTATCAGGCTTGACTGTTTTATATTAGATAACGCTTCGATTTTATCTTTCAGGCTGCCTGAAAGTAAAGAACCGTGTCATTGCGAGATTTGAACGAAAGTTCAAATCGTGGCAATCCAGTTAAAACCGCAGGTTTTAACAAACGCCGATAGGCGTTTTTAACGGCATTGCAAAAAACCATTTCAGGCAGCCTGAAAAAATGATCGAAGCATTATCTAAAAATAAATCGTTTTGCCAGACAAGGCAAAACGAAAAAACCAGTGCTCACTGCTCATTGCTCACTACTCACTACCTTAACCCCTTCGGCAACACAAACGAGATATTTTCTTCCATACCTTGTGGATTATGTGCTAACACATAGCCCAAAGACTGCAACAGGGCGACTAATTCTTGTACCAATATTTCAGGGGCAGACGCACCTGCGGTAATGCCAATATGATTTTTGTCGGATAATAAGGCGGTATCCAATTCGCTCACATTATCAATCATCACCGCACACACGCCGCGTTTAGCGGCGGTTTCTCGCAAGCGATTGCTGTTTGAACTATTTGGCGAGCCGACCACAATCACCAAATCGCAACTATCCGCCAAGTGTTTCACCGCATCCTGCCGATTTTGCGTGGCGTAGCAAATATCGTCCTTATTTGGGCTAATAATTTTGGGAAATTTTTGCCGCAAAGCAGCCACAATATCCGCCGTTTCATCAACCGACAGCGTGGTTTGGCTGACAAACGCCAATTTATCCGCATTTTTCACCGTCAAATGTGCCACATCATCAGGCGTTTCTACCAACAACATATCGCCCGCAATTTGCCCCATTGTGCCAGCCACTTCGGGGTGTCCTTTGTGTCCAATCATCACAATTTGAAAGCCTTGCTCGTTTAAGCGTTGCACTTCCTTATGCACTTTGGTAACCAAAGGGCAAGTTGCGTCATAAATTTGAAAGCCCCGTTTTTCGGCTTCTTGCTGCACCGCCAACGACACGCCATGAGCCGAATAAATCAGCACCGCCCCTTGTGGCACTTCGTCTAAATCTTCAATAAAAACAACGCCTTTGTCTTTTAGATTAGCCACAACAAAGCGATTATGCACCACTTCATGACGAACAAAAATCGGCGAACCATGCTTGGCTAACGCTTTTTCAACAATGTTAATTGCTCTATCCACACCAGCACAAAATCCGCGTGGATTAGCAAGGGTAATGGTTTTAGTTGTTTTCATCGTTTTGACTTTTTAAAGAGTTAATGGTATCGACTGCCGCTTGGCGGACTTTTTCTTCGCTGTCTTGGGATAATTGTTCTAATATTTCTATGGGTGTTTTTTTGTTTTTGGCAACGGCTAAACGAACTCTCTTATTTTGATTTACAGCATATTTTTTTAATTCATCGGAATTATCTTCTAACTCAATGCGATCTGCCAATAAATCATAATTATTTTCAAATGCTGATAATTTGAAAAATTTTAGAATATTGTTATATCTTTTATCATATAAAGGCTGACCAAGAATATTTTTTTTATTTTCTACCTTTAATCTATTTTTTATAACATCTTTTTTAATAAAATCAAACAACTCATATTGTTCAATCATATTTTTTAATTCTTGATATGGATAATACATTTGATTCTGATTATTTATAAACTGTTCATAAAAGACAACAATGCTTATAAATGCTTCACCATTTAAATTAGCCTTAACAATATCTGCATATTTATTTTTATCATTTTTATTTTCACTATTTGTATATTGTTTAATATGATTTAACAACGAAAATAACATTAAATGATATTGTATCTTCCAATTTTTATGTATAATTGCTTGATTATTACTTTTTTCAATATTTGAAATTTCTGGTTCTGAATATTTGCTCAATAATTCCAACATATTAAAGAATGTAGTTTCAAACTGCTGTTGTTCAAATAATTTAGTATGTTCTTCTTGTGCTTTTCTACTGCCTGCTAATTCGTTTTTTGTTAATTCTAACTCTTTGTTTGTTAATTTTAATTCTTTTGATTGCACATCAATAGATTTTCTTTGCAATGCCACTGTCCATAAAATTGCAATAAAAGAAATAAACGCCAATATCGGATTTAACACGCCGCCGAAATAATCGCCAAAATTATTATAAGATTTATCATCAGCAATCAAATATAATTCTGCAATTACAGCCATAAAAGACAATATTACAACGACTAATATTTTGTTATCGCAAATAATTTTTCTAAAATCAACTTTAAAATCAATTTCTTTATCTTCTGAATTTTCTGTTTTATTTTCTTGCGTATTCATAACTATTTACTCCAATTAAAAAACATTTTTCAGGCAGCCTGAAAAAATTACTGTCATTGCGAGCCGTGATTTTATCACGGCGTGGCAATCTTATTGCTATGAAAAACAAACCTTATCTTTCAGACTGCCTGAAATCATTTTTGCATTGCCACTCGATGTAGTTATGAGATTGCCACGCCTGACTGCGTCAGGCTCGCAATGACAGAATGGGCTTTCAGGCTGCCTGAAACGAAGTTTAAACCAGCCGCAAGGCGAAGTTAAACTTGTTATAATCTTCCCCTTTAATCAATTTTCAAACAGGATTATTCAAATGAGCGACTTTGCTATTACCGATATTTCTCTTGCCGACTGGGGGCGTAAGGAAATTGCGATTGCTGAAACCGAAATGCCAGGTTTAATGGCGTTGCGTGAAAAATTTGCCGACAAACAGCCCTTAAAAGGTGCCAGAATTTCAGGCAGCCTGCATATGACCATTCAAACGGCGGTGTTAATGGAAACATTAGTTGCATTAGGGGCTAAATTGCGTTGGGCTTCTTGCAATATTTTTTCCACCCAAGACAATGCGGCGGCGGCAATGGCGAAGGCGGG
>JAFWRB010000133.1 GCA_017508845.1 Neisseriaceae bacterium
CCCGCAAATCTAATTTTTCTTTAAAATTCAAACTCGGTACAGCCATTTTCTGTGGCTTATTCTTAACCGCTTGTGCGGATATGGATTTAGCGAATTTAGCAAATCTTGGTCAGAGCGAAGCAAACAAAACAACACCTATTAAATTGTCCCCTGAACAACAAGTTCTCAAACAAACTCAATTAGAACCGATTGTTCCTGAATTATTGGCTATGGAACAAAAAAATCCCAAACGCTATACAACATTACAAAATGACATAACACGCTGTCTTAATCCAGAGTTTCCTATGGATTATGAACAACGCTGTGTGCAAGTCAAAAACGCTACAATCAATGTACTTTATGACCAACACAAAAACAAAATGCCCATTGATAAAAAGACCCAAGAATTAATTCAAATGTGGGAAGAAAAC
Organism: Neisseriaceae bacterium; assembly: GCA_017508845.1. Classification (GTDB taxonomy): domain Bacteria; phylum Pseudomonadota; class Gammaproteobacteria; order Burkholderiales; family Neisseriaceae; genus RGIG9985. The sequence continues at coordinate 411 of JAFWRB010000133.1, forward strand.
AAGAATTATTTCATGCAAACCGATATGAAATTAAGTGCCATTTTAAAACATCGTATGGATTTGTATGAAAAATATATTGACCCTTGGGATACCTATGCACTCTCAATTCATTTGGAGAATAATCCAAATTTAGATTATATATTCAGAAATTTCCGCATACATTTGGGTTTAATGTACGCAAATAAATCCAACAATAGAAAAGAAGTAGTCTTTTCTCATTTGCAAGAAGGATGCAATATTTATACACAATTCAAACTTGGCAAACCACTATCACACTTTGATTTTCCTGCCGAATCTGATTGTATTGTATTAGGGCGTGATAAAACCTTTGGCAAAGAAACCACGCAAGCATATACAAAACTCAAATCAATGACAGAAAGCGAACGCAGACAGTTAGTAAAACAAGAAAATCAAAAAGAACTTACCAAAGAATGTTTAGCCTTGCCTGTTGATGCCAATAAGCAATTTACGCTAAATGGCGTTACGCGAACAATACACTCGTATTCTGTATCTGGCATAAAAAATCTGTGTCAAAGTGAGTGTAACAATAAAAATGGCAAAGCCTGTTTTCATATCGGAACGGTTTATACAAATGAGAAAGATTTAGTTCAGGCAGAAAAATATTTCAAGCAAGCCTGTAATTATGGTTTTACCAATGCTTGTCATAGCATAGGAGCGGTTGCTTCTTCCCCAAATGATGCGACATATTACGGAAAAAATGGAAAACAAACAGCAACACCAGAACTTTGCACAAGTTTGTCTTATAAAGATTTAGCACTGTCATTGTCTTCCCAAGAAACAAGAGAAGCAGGAACGGCTGTTAGTGCTATGTTTGGATTGTTTTTTAACGACAAAAAAATTAAAGAAGACTTGACGCAAATGAATCAGCAACTGAGTACGCAAATGAATCAGCAAATGGCAAGTTGGACAGGGGCAAATCCCGATGCAGTCAATCACACGCCTGATAGTATTTTTAAAAGTTGTCAGCCTGCCTGTTCGCAAAAAAATGGTAAAGCCTGTACATTTATGGGCATTATTCTGAATAAGAAAAAACAATTCGCACAAGCAGAACCTTATTTGAAACAAGGCTGTAACAATGGTTACGGTAGAGGGTGTATTGAGTTAGAAAGATTTCACTACCATGAAAATAAAAGAGCAGTAGCAACACCAGACGACACGGAAACTTGCCAATATATCGATGGCATAAAAACAGATTGTTATACACATAAGGGGGGAATATTTACACCAGATTACACTATCCAGCGTACAGGTGAAATTTCAACAGTGATTAAAGGCAGAAAACCCAATAAAGCAACAGCCTTACAATATCGCCAAAAAGGATTGGCTTTGTTCAAAAAAGCGTGCCAGCAAGGCGATAGCGAAGCGTGTTCAAACTATAAATATTATTCCGATATTGACCGTGCCATATTGGGCGGTGATTATGTTGGCTGGGAACAATGAGTTTATCAATATATTCAGGCTGCCTGAAAAATACGGCAATAATAATGGTGCATATTATCTACTTGCTGTATTAAATCATTCAGGCTGCCTGAATTGTGAATGGTGTCATCAGCAATCGCTTGGCGTTTTTGGCGTGGGGCTTGCAAACGCAATGCGGCACACGCTTGCTCATAGGTAAATTGATTGCGTTCTCTAATGCGTTTAATTTGTAAATTTTCTTCACAATCAACCAATAAAACGCGTTCTGATAAACACATAAATTGCGGTTGCTCAACCAACAAAGGTATGGCAATAAAGGCATAAGGTGCTTTCACTGTGGCTTGTTGCTGCTTGATTTCGACAAAAATCATCGGGTGTAATAGTTGTTCTAATCGCACTTTGGCAGTATTGTCCTGCGTAATTAAATGACGCATCGCATTACGGTTCAGGCTGCCTGAAATGTCTATCATATCATCGCCAAATTCGTGGCGTATTGTGGGAATGGCTTGACCATTTGCGGCAGTTAATTCTCGTGCAATCATATCGCTATCAATCGTGGGGATGTGATGACGGTCAAAAAATAATTCGGCAACGGTGCTTTTGCCGCTGCCGATACCGCCTGTAAGTGCAATCCAATGGGTCATTATTGTCCGTTGATTAAAGTGAAAAAAGTTTGCATAACGGGTTCGTAAAACATCAACATCACCCAGCCTGCAATGGCTAAACAAGGACCAAAAGGCATAGGCTGACCCTTGCCGACTTTCATAATGACGGCAAAAATTAAACCAATCACCGATGCCATTAAAGCAATAACAGGCAAAGAAATCGCTCCAAACCACGCCCCCAATGCGGCTAATAGTTTGAAATCACCAAAACCCATACCCTCTTTGCCTGTAAAAAGTTTGAACACTTGAAAAATAATCCATAAACTCATATAACCAATCACCGCCCCCCAAACGGCGGTAGGCAGTGTTACAAAAGAGTTTTCAGGAATATTAAACAATAAACCTAACCATAAAAAAGGTAAGGTCAGTATATCAGGTAAAAGTTGTGTTTTAGCGTCAATGAAAATCATCGGCACAATAAATAACACAAATAAAATACCGCCCAAAGCCTGCCAAGACCAGCCAAATTTCCAATAAACCGCAACAAACAATAAACCCGTTAAAAGTTCAACCGCAGGATATTGCCAAGAAATCGGTGTGTGGCAACCTGCACACCTACCTTTTTGCAGTAAAAAACTCAATATGGGAATGTTTGACCACGGCTTAATTTCAGCCTTGCAAACAGGACAATGGGACGGCGGATAGGCTAACGTAAAGGGTTCGCTCTCTTCATCGGGTACGGGCATATCGAGTTGGACTCGTGCTTGAATCGTCCAAGCACGCTCCAACATCAACGGCAGCCGATAAATAACAACATTCAAAAAACTGCCAAACAACAGGCCGAATAGCAAAAATCCAGCCAAAAATACCCAAGAGAACTCGTCCATTATGAGCCAATCGATGATTAACCCACAACATTACCCAAGTTGAACAGGGGTAGATACAGTGCAACCAAAATCACACCCACAATACCGCCCAACACAACCATAATAATGGGCTCCATCATCGCAGATAAGTTATCTACCGCAGTATCTACTTCTTCTTCATAATAGGCGGATGCTTTATTCAGCATATCGTCCAAAGAACCTGATTCTTCACCAATGGATGCCATTTGCATAAACATATTGGGGAAGAGTTGCGTTCCCAACATAGATGCGGTCAAAGAAGTACCTTGTGAAATTTGACCACGAATCTTATGAGTGGCTTCTTCATAAATCACATTACCTGAAGCACCTGCCACAGAATCCAAAGCTTCCACCAAAGGCACACCTGCACTAAACAAAGTAGCTGTGGTACGACCCCAACGAGCAATGGTGGCTTTGCGAATAATGGCTTCACCAAAAATGGGGGCTTTTAATAAAGCCGCATCAACCTTTTTGTGGAAAGACGGAGAGCGACGATTCAATTGAATAAAGCCTAAAATACCCAACACTATGATAATAATCAACCATAACGCATTAGGTAAAATCAATGGACGAGCCACAAACCAGTCAGAAACATTCATTAAACTCTGCGTTAAACCAGGCAGTTTAGCGTCCATATCCTCATATGTTTTCTTAAACACTGGCAAGACAAATACCATCATAATCACAATCAAGGCAATGGCGACAATAATTACCATAGCCGGATAAGTCAAAGCACTCTTCACCTTCCGTTTAATGGATTCGGTTTTTTCTTTGTAAGTGGCTAATTTATCCAACAAGTCCTCCAATACACCGCCTTCTTCACCTGCTGCCACCAGGTTGCAGTAGAGTTTATCAAAATGTTTGGGGTGTTTGGCAAAGGCTTTGGACAATGACGAACCTTGTTCAATATCATTGCGGATATCCAATAACAACTCAGTCATAGCCGGATTAGAGTGTCCTTTGGCAACAATATCAAATGCTTGTAACAGGGGCAAACCTGCTTTCATCATAGTGGATAACTGACGTGTGAATACCGTCACATCACCTGATGTGATTGATTTCTTGCGGGTCTTTTTCACTCTAACAATACTGACGACCTGAATACCTTTACGCATCAGTTTTTCGCGTGCTTCTTTTTCATTACGTGCAACCACCTCACCTTTGGCAGGTTGATTACTGGTACGATTTCGCCCTTCAAACAGAAAGGTATGCCCACTTTCTTTTTTCTCCTGTGGGCGACGTGTTGCTGTGCCTGTTGCTGTTGCCATGTCTATTTCCTTTTTTTACAAATCAAAATGTTAATCATTGGTTTTAGCGACCACTTCTTCCAATGAAGTAATGCCCGCCATTACTTTTAATAAGCCTGCTCGCCGTAAATCAACCATACCTTCACGGTAAGCAATGTCTGCTAAATCCACCGCAGTGCCGTTTTCCATAATTTTGCGTTGAATGGCGTCCGATACAGGCATTAACTCATAAATACCTGCACGACCCTTATAACCTTTGCCACGGCAAACGTCGCAACCTTCTAAGTTAGGTCCGTACATTTGCCACTTACCTGCTAAATCTTCTTCGGTAAAACCTGCTTTTAACAAGGCTTCATCAGGGGGGCGTTTAATCGGTTTTTTACAACTCGGACACAAACGCCGCAACAGGCGTTGTGCCATAATCAAATTCACGGAACTGGCAATATTAAACGGTGCTACGCCCATATTCAACATACGAGAAAGTGTCGCAGGAGCGTTATTAGTGTGCAAGGTTGAGAACACCATATGACCCGTTTGTGCGGCTTTAATGGCGATATCAGCCGTTTCCAAGTCACGAATCTCACCCACCATAATAATATCGGGGTCTTGCCGTAAGAATGACTTTAACGCTGCCGCAAAGGTCAAGCCTTGTTTATCATTCACATTCACCTGATTGATACCCGGCAAGTTAATTTCCGCAGGGTCTTCGGCAGTGGAGATATTGACATCAGGTTTATTCAACAAATTCAATGAAGTATAAAGCGATACGGTTTTACCTGAACCCGTAGGTCCTGTCACCAACACCATGCCATATGGACGGTTAATGGCTTCTAACAACATTTCTTTTTGATACGGTTCAAAACCCAACATATCAATGTTCAGGTTGGCTGCCGATGAGTCCAAAATACGCATGACCACTTTTTCGCCAAACAGTGTAGGCAAGGTACTTACCCGAAAGTCGATTGCTTTGGTTTTGGTTACATTTAACTTCATTCGTCCGTCTTGGGGAATGCGTTTTTCAGAAATATCCAAACGACTCAACACTTTAATACGCGTAGCGATTTGGTCTTTTACATTCAATGGCGGCTGCACCATTTCGCGTAATTGACCGTCAATGCGGAAACGAATACGGGCAAAAAATTCATAAAATTCAAAGTGAATATCAGACGCACCAATGTTAATTGCGTCTAACAAGGTTTTGTGTACAAAGCGTGCCACAGGACCGTCTGCGTCTTTATCGTCTTCGGAAATGGTTTCGACTTGTTCGGTTCCGCCAAAGAGTTCATCGTCTTCCAAGTCTTTGAACATATCGGACGAAGATTTTGAACCCAAACGGTCTAAAACATTACCTAATTGGTCGTCTTGCACAACCACTAATTCAGGGGAGAAACCTGTTTTGAACAGTAATTTTTGATATTGCGGAAATTGCGTTGGGTCGGTAACGGCTAAAAACACTTTATTGCCGCGTTTTAACAGGGGCAATATGCGGTTTTCTACACACACAGACGCGTCCAGAACATCGTCTGGCATAACTTCTTGGTCATACAAAGACAAGTCCATCAATGGATAACCAAACAGTGTAGAAACAAACACTGCCAACGCATTGGGCGTAATGACTTTTTCTGCAAACAAAATCTCGGTGAATCTGCGTCCATCGTTATTTTGCAGTTTCTTTTGCAGGTCTTCGGCTTTGGCGGTGTCTATTTTTCCA
>JAFWRB010000134.1 GCA_017508845.1 Neisseriaceae bacterium
CACCCCTACTACACCGTGAAAGACATTTTGGGCGTAGTGGTATTCTTAATCGTGTTCTGCTCGGTATTGTTCTTCGCACCCGAAGGCGGCGGCTACTTCTTAGAAGCACCGAACTTCGACCCTGCTGACCCGATGAAAACACCTGCACACATTGCACCTGTTTGGTATTTCACACCATTCTACGCAATCTTGCGTGCTGTGCCTTCATTTATGAATACCCAAGTTTGGGGCGTGTTGGCAATGGGTGCGGCTGTGGTATTGATTGCACTCTTACCGTGGTTAGACCGTGGTGAAGTCAAATCAATCCGTTATCGCAGTGGCATTTTCAAACTGTTTGTCATTTTGTTTGTGATTGCCTTTATCGGCTTGGGCATTTTGGGTGCCTTGCCTGCAACCACTTCTCGCACACTGATTGCACGCATTTTAACCATTGTGTATTTCGCATTCTTCCTGTTAATGCCGATTTACAGCAAAATGGGTCCGAATAAAACACCGCCTGCACGCGTTACCATGAGTACCGCATCGCAAAAACTGTGGTTCTTTATTTGGGTTGCAATTACCCTTGTGGGTGCATACCTGTTTGCCAGCATGATTTAATGGGAGAACGAAGATGAAAACAAAACTCAAAGCCTTGTTATTAAGTGCCGTTCTCGCCGCAACACCGATGAGTATGGCAGTTGCATCAGGCGATGCACATTATCCGAAAGCCCCGATTGACTTACGCGACCAAGCCAGTTTGCAACGCGGTGCACAAATCTTTATGAACTACTGTATTTCGTGCCACTCCGCTGCCACACTGCGTTATAACCGCTTAACCGATATTGGCTTAACCGAAGAGCAGATTAAAAACAATCTGATTTTCACCGATGCCAAAGTGGGCGATTTAGTCAAAGCCGCCATGCCTGCAAATGACGCAAAAGAATGGTTTGGTGTAACACCGCCTGATTTGTCGCTGATTGCACGAAGTCGCGGTGCAGATTACTTATACGCCTATATGCGTGGTTTTTACCAAGATCCAACGCGTCCATCAGGCTGGAACAACACCGTGTTTGACAAAGCCGCTATGCCCCATATTCTGTGGGAACAAGGAGGATACCAAGCGGTTGATTTAGACCAAAACGGACAACCCGTCTTGGACGAACACGGAAAACCCAAACTGCACTGGGTTACAGGCGGTTTGCATACGCGTGTGAATGGTAGCACAGCCGACACTACCGAATACGACAACTATGTGCGTGATTTGGTGAATTTCATGGTTTGGGTAGGCGAACCTGCACAACAATCTCGCAAACGAATCGGCTACTTGGTGCTGATGTACTTATTAGCCGTGATGTTGCCTCTTTCTTATTTCTTGAAAAAAGAATACTGGAAAGATGTGGAACATTGATTAAGCGTTTAAACAAAACCGTTTCAGGCTGCCTGAAACGGTTTTTTTTGTGGGAGGAAAATATTTTAACTTCGCCTGACGGCTCGTTGAAATTTCGGTTTAATTACTTCGTAATCCATTGATTTACTTTGTAAATCAATAATTTTAGTCTGACGACTAAAATAAACTTATTTTCAGGCAGCCTGAAAATAAAAAAACTGCTTGGCATTTAACCAAACAGTTCGGAATGTGAGCCTATTCTTACCAAATGAATAATGTCATCTTTCTGTTTATAAATGAGCAACAAATCAGGCAAAATATGACATTCTCTAAAACCGTTCCAGTCGTGTTTTAAGTCGTGGTCGCAATATTTTTTAGCCATTTGTTTGTTGTTTAATAAACAATTTGCAACTTCAATCCATTCTGGTAGCAAAGATAATTCAATTTGTAATTTTTTCAAATCTCGCTTAAATTTGCTACTAAAATTAAATCTATTCATTGCGAATTTTCTCCACTATGGCATTTAATTCTTCAACAGAATTAACGGTATAGCAGTCATTGACACCCTGCTCAACTTCTCTCATCGCCTGTTTCGTTTCTTCATTCGGTTCGTTCGATTTGTATGTTAATGAAACAGGAATGGCTCGCGTTTCGGCAATTTGACGAAAAAACATTTTAATCACTTGTGCAGGCGTTAAACCGTATTCTTCAATTACCGCAAATGATTGTTTTTTAAGATTTTCATCAAGACGAATACTGTAATTGACAGTCATTTTATGCTCCTAAATAATCGTTTAATGCACTGCAATTATAATGACACTTGCACTACATTGCAATACAATGTATTTGATTAAATAGATTAAAAAACTTTTCAGGCTGCCTGAAAATACATAATCACGCTAAAATAAGTCCTTTGTAAAAACACCATAAAATGCTGTGAAAACCATACCCATTCGCCTTGACACCGCACCGTTATTGCACACATTGCCGCCGTTGTCGTTGTATATTCACATTCCTTATTGCGTGCAAAAATGTCCGTATTGCGATTTTAATTCGCATGCGATAAAAAATAGGCTGCCTGAACAAGAATACGCAGACGCGTTGCTTTGGGATTTACAACAAGAATTGCCGCATATTTGGGGGAGGAAAATTCATTCTATTTTTATTGGCGGTGGCACACCGAGTGTTTTTCAGGCAGCCTATATTGATTATTTATTGAATAATATCAGAGCCTTATTACCACTTGCTCCCGAATGTGAAATCACCATAGAAGCCAACCCAAACTCATCGGACGCAGAAAAATTTGCCGATTTACGCTGTGCAGGGGTGAATCGCCTTTCTATCGGCGTGCAGAGTTTTCATCATCAGCATTTGCAAGCGTTAGGACGCATACACAATGAAAAGGAAGCAATGCAAGCAATTGAAATAGCAACAAAAATTTTTGATAAAGTGAATGTGGATTTAATGTATGGCTTACCAAACCAAACCGCAGAAAACGCCGTGCAAGATATAAAAACCGCTATTCATTTGGGTGTTTCGCATATTTCTGCCTATCAACTGACAATTGAACCCAACACCGCTTTTGGTTTCAGGCAGCCTGAAAACTTGCCTGATGATGATTTATTGTACGAAATCGAACAATCTGTGCATAATACATTGTTTAATCATGGTTTTCATCGTTACGAAATATCCGCCTTTGCTCGCAATCAACCAAACCGTTGTTATCATAATTTGAATTACTGGCATTTTGGCGACTATGTGGGCATAGGAGCAGGTTCACACGGCAAGATTTCTTATCCTGACAAAATCACGCGTACCAGCAAACTGCGTTCGCCTGACGCTTATATCAATGCCGAAAATAAAGATAGCACACGATTTACTATTAAAAATAAAGACTTACCATTTGAATTTATGATGAACGCCTTACGCCTCATTGACGGCGTGCCTGATACATTATTTAGCGAACGCACAGGCTTACCCTTGCAAGTTATTGAAAATAAATTAAATTTATTAAAACAACAAGGCTTGTTGCTTGATGACACAAAGCAATTAGTCGCCACGCCACAAGGTATCAATTATTTAAACGATATTTTGACGCAGTTTTTAACAGAATAAAATTTTCAGGCTGCCTGAAACCTAATTTTTAATCATTGCGTACATTTTCAGGCAGCCTGAAAACTATCACCCTTGCACTTTTAATCGGTATAATGCCCCTATTCTCATCAATCAAGCATTAGGGCAGATATGCGTATTTTGATTTTGGGCGGCGGTGAAGTCGGCTCGACCGTTGCCAAGACTTTGGCAACCTCAGGGCATAGCGTTACCGTGGTTGATATTAACGAAGACACCATTCAAGCATTAAATGATGTGTTAGACATTCAAACTATGGTCGGCAATGCCGCCTCCCCTATGGTTTTGCGTCAGGCAGAAGCAGCAGATGCAGATATGCTTTTGGCACTCACAGGCAATGACGAAACCAACTTAACTGCCTGTGTTTTGGGCAAACGCGTGTTTAATATTCCTTCTCGCATTGCCCGCATTCGTCATGGCGATATTGTCGAATATCTGTTAGACCCAGACGCAGAAGGCGTTGCCAAACCTGCTTTATCGCTGTTTGATGTCAATGCCTTCATTTGCCCTGAACAGTTGATTACCGAACAAATGATTGAACTTTTTCGCTACAACAC
>JAFWRB010000135.1 GCA_017508845.1 Neisseriaceae bacterium
CAAATAGTCTAACCCCTGTTCTGGCGTTTTTGCCGTTTCGCATTTCAGGTGCGGTTTTGGCTTTAACCAGTTTGGACTTTTTGGGTTTAGGCGTGCCGAATGACCAAGCAGGTTTGGGCAATTTATTAGCACAAGGCAAAGACAATTTAGATGCTTGGTGGATTGTTCTCCCCACTTTTTTGGTGCTGACGGTGATGTTGTTGTTGTTAGTGATGATTGGCGATGGCATTCGGCGAGCGTTGAATGTATATGAATAAGGGTTTCAGGCTGCCTGAACATTCAAATACGCCAATACCGCCGATAGATTATCAAAAATACCGTCATTCGGAGCGGTTGCGAGTTCTTGACGGCTCATTGCTCCGCGACAAATGCCTATGGCTGTGGCGTTTGCGTTGTGGGCGGTGAGTAAGTCGTGCGTGGTGTCGCCTATCATCAGTGTGTGTTGCGGCATGATGCCCCATTCTTCGCATAAGGACAAAATCATTTCGGGGTGCGGTTTGGAAGCACATTCGTCCGCCGTGCGTGTGGCAGAAAACAGGTGTCGCACGCCTGTGTCGTCTAATGCTCGCTCCAAGCCACGCCGACTTTTGCCTGTGGCAATGCCCAAGCGATATTTGCCGTGCAAGGCGTTTAATAAGGACAATGCGTCTGGGAACAACACAATCGGATTGTCTTGGCGAAATAATATTGCCGATAGTCGTTAATCAATTTTTGCAACGGCACTTCGCTTGGTATATTCAATTGACGCAATGCGTCATCTAAACTTAACCCGATAATGCTTCGTGCGGCTTCGTCGTTTGGAATGGGTAGGCCGTTGTTTTCAAAAGCATATTGCACAGAACGCACAATATGAGCAGTGGAATCGGCAAGCGTGCCGTCCCAGTCAAAAATAATGGCGTGAAAGTTTTTCATTGTTGTTTTTCCTTTTTCAGGCAGCCTGAATAGTCTATTTACTGTGTAAGCGGTTCATTGCTGTCTGAAAATCGCCTGATACAATGGTTTCGATTTCGTCTAATGCACGCAAAATGCTTTCGTCTATTTTCACTTGCTGTTCAAGAGTGGGTTTTTTTAGGACATAAGACACCACCTGGTTTTTGTCGGCAACGCGGTCTATGCCCAAACGCAGTCGCCAAAAGTTGGGCGTGCCTAACTTGGCTTGTATGTCTTTTAAACCGTTGTGTCCATTATTGCCGCCGCCTTGTTTGAGTTTCAGCGAGCCGCAGGTTAAGTCTAATTCGTCATGCACAACCAAAATTTCATCAGGATTAACACGGTAAAAATGAGCCACAGCAGCAACGGCTTGCCCTGATAAGTTCATAAAAGTTGTGGGTTTAATCAGTCGAATTTCGCGGCGGTTAATCATCACTTTGGCAATGTCGCAAAAGAATTTTTTTTCTGCACGAAAAACGGCTTTGTGGCGGTATGCAAGTTCATCAACAAACCAAAATCCTGCGTTGTGGCGTGTGTCGGCATAGTCTGTGCCGATATTGCCTAATCCGACAATCAGTTTTAATGGGGTCATTTTGTGTTCTTTTGTTGTTCGGCACGCTTGATGCGTGCGGTTTTGGGGTCTATTTTTAAAGGACGACAAATGTCGATTCTGTCGTTGTTCTCTAACACTGCATTAGGAGATATGCGTTTGCCACGCCGTGCAAAAAGTTGCTGCGACACAATTTCGGGATATTTTTCTAATAAATCGGTGCTCGCCACAGCGTCTAATACGGTGCTCTTTTCAGGCAGCGTTAAAGGGTATAAATATTGCTCATCGGGCAATGCCATTACCACTTCTACCGTAATTTTATTTTTTTCCATAGCGTCTATCGGCTTCTTTGACAAATGAATGAACAAGGCTGCCTGAAATGCTGCCAAACACAGGACCGATGATTTTGGACAGTAAGGCGTTGGAAAATTCATAGTCCAAAGAAAAATTGATTTTGCACGCGGTGTCCCCCAAAGGCTGAAACTGCCATACACCGTCTAATTTCTTAAACGGCCCTTCCAAAAAGGACATTTTAATTTCGCGGTCAGGCGTGTTTGTGTTGCGTGTGCCAAAATGATTTTTGATTTTCATATAGTCCATAAAAACGCGGGCTTCTAATGTGTTGCCTTCGCGTTTGATGACTTCGGCATTGGAACACCACGGCAAAAAGTTGGGATACTCTAAAACATTATCCACTAACTCAAACATTTCTGCCGCACTGTGCGTTACTAAAACGGTTTTTTTAATGCTTGCCACTTTTGTTTTCAAATAGTTAAGGGTTGTTATATATGTGTTTCAGGCAGCCTGAAAAAATCTTAACGCCGTTTTTTTGTGTTTTTTTGGCAATTTTCGCAAGTGCCGTACATATATAAAGAATGGTCTTCAATTTCGTAGCCGTGTTGTTCGGCAACGGCTTCTTGCAATTTTTCAATGCGTTCATCGCAAAATTCGGTAACCTTGCCGCAACGCACGCATACCAAGTGGTCGTGGTGTTCTCCACGGTCTAATTCATACACCGCTTTGTTTTTGTCGAATTGATGACGCACCAAAATGCCTGCTTCTTCAAATTGTGCCAATACCCGATAAACCGTTGCCACGCCGACATTTAAATTTTCGTCCAAAGAAATGCGATACACATCTTCTGCACTCAAATGGCGTTCGGGATTTTCTTCAAACAGGCTTAAAATTTTTAGGCGTGGTCCTGTAACTTTTAATCCTAAATTGCGGATTTGTTCTTTGTGGCTCATTGTGATTTCCGTTTCTATGCGTTAAGAAAATTGTTTATAATAATCCGTTTGATTTATGCCGAAAAAACAACAACGGTATAAATCAACTAAAAGTGAAATATTATCATTAAATACCACAAAAAGGTTACATTCGTGAAAAGATTTTTGCTGATTTTTTTGCCTGTTTTGGCACTGAACGCTTGTTCGTCCGAACGCATTTCGCATTTTCCGTCTTACAAACTTGAAGTGCCGCAAGGCAATGTGCTTGATGAAGAACGGCTGGCTATGCTCTCGCAAGGTATGACGAAAGCTCAAGTGCAAATGCTCATCGGCACGCCCCTGTTGCAAGACCCATTTCATCAAAATCGCTGGGATTACCCATATGCGATGAGCCGCAACGGCATTGTAAAACAACGCTCGACCGTATCGCTTTATTTTGACGGCGATATTTTGCAACGCATTGAACGAAATGGGGGCAATAATGAATAAACGCAATATCGTATTAAGCGGCGTGGGCGGCAGAATGGGCAAAGCCTTAATCGAAGCCGTATCGATGAACGACAACGCCATTTTAACAGGAGCATTAGAACACGCCGCGTCCCCGATTTTAGGGCAAGACGCAGGATTGCTTGTGGGCAAACAAACGGGCGTGAGCGTGGTTGCCGATATTACCCAAGCATTAGAAAACGCCCAAGTGGTGATTGACTTTTCACGCCCTGATGGCACCCTGAAATTGTTGGACGAATGTGTCAAACGCAATATTCAAATGGTCATCGGCACAACAGGGTTTGATGAAGACGGCAAAGCCAAAATTCGTGCGGCGGCGGAAAAAATTGCCATTGTATTTGCCCCAAATTTTAGTGTCGGCGTGAATTTGCTGTTTGCTTTGATTGACAAAGCCGCACGCGTTTTGAATGACGGCTACGATATTGAAGTGATTGAAGCACACCATCGCCACAAAATAGACGCACCGTCAGGCACAGCGTTAAGAATGGGCGAAGTTTTGGCAAACGCATTAGGACGCAACCTGAAAGATTGTGCGGTTTATGGGCGTGAAGGCGTTACAGGCGAACGCAAACCCGACACAATCGGCTTTGCCACAGTGCGTGGCGGCGATATTGTCGGCGACCACACCGCACTCTTTGCCACAGACGGCGAGAGAGTGGAAATCACCCACAAAGCATCGTCCCGCTTAACATTCGCCAACGGAGCCGTGCGTTCTGCTGTATGGTTAGCAAATAAAAACAACGGCTTATATGATATGCAAGATGTTTTGGGGTTAAGATAGACATAAAAATAACATCTTTCAGGCAGCCTGAAACTTAATACCGTCATTGCGAGCCGTAACACAGTTACGGCGTAGCAATCCCCTGATTGATTAGGTTGATTAAACTTTCAGGCAGCCTGAAAGCACTTCCTGTGCAGGGAGTTCGTCATTGCGAGCGTATGCGAAGCAATCTCCTAAAAATCCGCAGGATTTTTAGGGTAGCCTATCAAATGAGACGACAATGCAAACAACCTTTTCAGGTAGCCTGAATTTAATCCTGCGTGTCATTGCGAGATTTGAACTTTTGTTC
>JAFWRB010000136.1 GCA_017508845.1 Neisseriaceae bacterium
GACAATAAAAACAGATAGTGAAGGCGAACCCATCAGTGTTGTTTCCATGACACCAAAATATGAAAAAAGTAATGGTGATGGTGATGGATACAAAACCATCGTTATCAACAACAAAACAATCACTTTCAAAGAAACACGCGGTTCAAAAGTAGATGATGAGAATCTACGCAGAGTATCGCAAGAAGAAGAGAACGGTAATTCTTTTTGGGAATATAAAGTTGCACCAAGCGATCCAAGTATAACTTCTCGTGGCACCGCTTATGCTCGCTATGGCTATATCGTTGATATACAAGGCACAACAGCAAACATGAAGATGTTCTATCAAGGACAGCCAACAACCGATATGCCCACAACAAGCTCGGCAACATATAAAGGTTTCGCCATTGCGATTGACCCATCTAAGACAGTTGCTACAAAAGGTGAAGCGGATTCATTCTATGCTTTATCTGAATTTAAGGCAGATTTTGGCGGCAAAACGCTTTCAGGTACTTTGAGCGATTGGAAAGCCCAGAATTCCCAAAAAGCAATAGGTCAATTACCAAACGCCGTTCAAATTGAAGCAAAAATTAGTGCCAACACATTCAAAGGCACAGCAAACAATGTTACTGCCGAAGGTAAGTTCTACGGACCCAAAGCCCAAAACTTGGCGGGTGCGTTTAACGATAAAAGCCAAAACTTACAAGGCGTGTTCGGTGCAAATAAACAATAATCTGTTGTTTGTTTAATAAAAAATCCCATTCGTTTGAATGGGATTTTTTATCTTTCAGGCTGCCTGAAAACTGATTAAATATACTTCACTTCAATAATTTCATACTCTTTAATGCCTTTGGGGGCGGAGATTTCGGCTATATCGCCTTCTTCTTTGCCAATGAGTCCGCGTGCCAATGGTGAGCCTACCGAGATTTTGCCCAATTTAATATCGGCTTCGTCTTCGCCCACAATTTGGTATGTAATTTGTTCTTCGGTGTCGCAGTCTTCTAACATAACGGTTGCACCAAACACCACTTTGCCTTCGGCGTGAATTTCCGCAGGGTCAATAATGTGAGCATGAGCGAGTTTGTGTTCGCACTCGGCAATACGCCCTTCAATAAACGCTTGGCGTTCTTTGGCTGCGTCATATTCGGCATTTTCAGATAAATCACCGTGCGAACGGGCTTCGGCAATGGCAGCAATCACTTCGGGACGCACCACGCTTTTTAAATGGGCTAACTCTTCTTTCAGTTGCTTGGCTCCATTCACGGTTAAAGGGATTTTTTGCATTATATTGTTTCCTTAATTTGTTTCCTTATTCAAATAAAAAGGCAAGCCGTTTTTACTCAAACGGCTTGCAAACTTGCGGCGTATTGTAACACAGATAAAAAATAATGGGCAATGAGAAATGAGTAATGGGTTGTATTTTCAGGCTGCCTGAAAAGTTTAATCTACATAAACGATAAGGAGATTGCCACGCCGTTGCTTTGCAACGGCTCGCAATGACAGTTCTGATTTTCAGGCTGCCTGAAACCATTATTCATTGCTCCTTTCTAATTGCTCACTGTTTTACCTATCATTTGATAAAATAGCGGCTTGATGAAAAATATTCACACAGGTTTTTCTTATGGATAAAGACAATGCCTTACAGCCGCACCGTAATGCGATTGATGAAATTGACGCACAAGTTTTGGCTTTGCTCAATCAGCGAGCCACACACGCAAGGGCAATTGGCGAGTTAAAAGGCACAGGAGCGGTGTATCGTCCTGAACGCGAAGCACAGGTTTTATCTCGCATTCGTGGCTTAAATCAAGGACCTTTATCGGATACGGCGGTATCTCGGCTTTTTCGTGAAGTGATGAGCGAGTGTTTGGCGTTAGAAAAACCGTTAAATATATGCTATTTAGGTCCAGAAGGCACTTTTACGCATTTGGCGGCAATCAAGCACTTTGGACACGCCGCTCATTTAACCGCTTGTGCCACGATTGACGAAGCCTTTCGCACGGTTGAAGCAGGGAACGCCGATTATTTAGTCGCTCCTGTGGAAAATTCAACCGAAGGAGCAATTGGCAGAACGCTTGATTTATTGGTTTCTACACCGCTAAAAGCCTGCGGTGAAGTGGTTTTTCCGATTCATCATCATTTGTTGTCCTTATCAAGCGATAAAAATCACATTCAAAAAGTCTATGCCCACGCACAGGCTTTGGCTCAATGCCACGAATGGTTAAATCAAAACTTGCCGAACGCGGAACGCCGTCCTGTTTCCAGCAATGCACAGGGTGCGGTTTTGGCAAGTGAAGATAAAACTGCTACGGCGATTGCGTCGTCTGCTGCGGCGGAACGCTACGGTTTGAATAAGGTTGCGTCTAATATTGAAGATATACCCAACAACACCACGCGTTTTTTGGTTTTGGGGCATCAAGAAACGGGGGTATCGGGCAAAGACAAAACTTCGCTCATTGCTGGGGCAAAAAATGTAGCAGGGGCGGTTCATCAACTATTGCAACCGTTCGCCGATTTTGGCGTTTCGATGACCAAATTAGAAAGTCGCCCAC
>JAFWRB010000137.1 GCA_017508845.1 Neisseriaceae bacterium
CTTGGTGTTTTCATCAACTAATTCGGCGATTTTTTCAGGATTATCAACATCAAAAAAGCGTGTTTCAATGCCTTGATTAACCATATTGTGTGCAAATAAATTGTAAGTGCCGCCATATAAAGCCGATGACGCAATAATATTATCGCCTGCTTTGGCAATGGTTTGAATGGAATACAACACTGCCGTCATACCGCTTGCCGTGCAAAGACCGCCAACACCGCCTTCAATCGCCGCCAAGCGTTGCTCTAAAACATCGGCAGTGGGGTTCATAATGCGTGTGTAAATATTGCCTGGCACTTTCAAATCAAACAAATCCGCACCGTGCTGGGCGTTGTCAAAAGTGTAACTCACCGTTTGATACAAAGGCACAGTGGCAGAATGTGAAGTGGGTTCAGGTGTGTAACCTGCGTGAATGGATTGGGTTTCGATTTTCATTGTATTCTTTCTGTTCAATAAGATTAAAGGAGCGATTGTAGCCTGATTGTGGGCTTTGTAAAATATTTTTATTCATATTAAGATGAGAATTTTTTGGCTTTCAACAACGCTATTTCAAGCTACCTGAAAGCCTCTCACCCTACACTTCGTGCGGATTTAAGCGTGGTTTATCTTCTTCGCCCAAATCAATTAAGCGGCGAAGTTGTGTTATATAACAATTTACATCAAAGCCGCCGCCGTAGCGTTGTGCTTGCCAAATCATTTCCACTAATGCGTCCATCATTAAGTGTTCGGCTTGCATTTCATCGCCTGATTTTTGGCATAATTTTTGGTGAATTTCGGCAATACCAAAGGGCTGATTCATTGCCACTTGCTCTTGCAGGGCTAAATGTAAAGACATATGCAAAAACGGATTGGTTTCGCCCTGTTCAGGCAGCCAGTTATGATCTTTCCATTGTTCCAAATTTTCAACAATATGCTGATATTCGGGGTGTGCGTGAATAATTTTAATCACTCTTTGTTGCAATGGGTCTTGTGTTATATAACGCATTGCCCACGCGTTAGCAAAAAATTGTCGTGAATCGTTGGTGTTGATATTAAACATTTAAGTTCCTATAAATTAAGTAAATTATTTTTTCAATCTCAATAACTCTTTTAGAGGGCAGTCAGGATACCACAAACACGCACACAAGCCGTATAAACACGAAGACGCTTGCCACTGGATACTTCGCATAGCGTCTAATGCAACAGGATTTTGCCACGCCCAGTATGCCCAATAAACGCCGTCAATCGACAGCCACGCACCAAACACGCCTAACGGCAACCAGTGCCAATATCGCCGAAACAAGGAACGAGCCGTTATCGGTGCAAAAATATAAGTCGAAATGCCCATAAACAAACTAATCGGAATGTCCCAATCAATCGCAGGCATAGCAAATGAACCGATAATCAGCAAAGCAATGCCACAAAAAAGCGTGAAAAGTTTCCACGGACGCAAATAATCTTTAATGGAAACAATGGCTTGCATAAATAAAAATCCTTTTTCAGGCAGCCTGAAAAATCATAGCGGTTACGATTTTGGCGGTGCGTATGGATTATCATCAATACCTTGTGAAGATTTATCGGCAGAATTAAATTTTGGCTTTTTATATATATTTTTTGGCACTTTCTTTTCTAAAAATTCTGCCAATTCTTTTTCTTGTCCATTCAAACAACGAATAGGAAGCATAATGGTATGAAATATATCAAATTGAATAAAAAAATGTTTTTCGTCACTTAATATCTGAGCAATATCAGCATACGGATAACGCATAGATATATGATGATTATTTACGGTTAATTCATTTTCTAAAAATTCAACCGTAAAATTAGGTTCATAAACTTTACCATATTTTTTGTGCATTTCTACTTCATTTTTTTGGTTGATTTCTATTGTTCTTCTGTGTTTATATTTGCTATAAAAAGAGAAAACATTAAAAAATACCACGCAAAAAATAAGTAAAAAAAGTCTGTGGTCTAATTCAATAAAATTTGCAAGTATAATCAACAAAAAAGCACTAATGCCTAATTGCACTAAATTAGCCAAAATAAAATTAATCAAATAACTGAATGGATTGAGATACTCATCAACACAAACATTACATGCAATTTGGTCTTCATCATACAGTGTAATATCAAATTTCATCATTCACTCCTTTTACATTTTGCTGCGAATAAAGTCTAACACTTCTTTTTCACAACCGTCCAAACAACGCAAGGGTAAAATCATTGCATCAAAAACACCTGTCATAATATAAATATGTTCTTTATCCGTTAATATGCGTTTAATTTCAGAATATTTTCTACTTGAAAAATCCAAATCATTAAAAGTTTCTTTCATTTCTGTGTCAGTCAATTCAGCAGTAAATTGATTTTTATGACAAAGAGATTTAAGTTGTTTTGTTCTCTTTTTTAAAGTGTATATGATAAAATTTTTATAAGAAGTTTTTGCAAGTAACAATATGGCAATAATACCTATTGTTAATCCTACAATTGAACCTATTGCTAAATTCATCATAAAACCAAACCCATTTTTATAAGATAAAAATAGATAAATACAAAATATACTGGACGAAATAACAAGTATTAAAAAAAATCGCTCTGCTTTATATTTTTGTACTGATTCAGGAATATTTGAAAAAACACAAACCAAAAAATCAATAATATCTTGGTCATTGAGTGTAATATTAAATTTCATTGATATGCTCCATTATTCGTTATCAACAATGTTCATTATAATACAGGACTGTCAAGTCTTGTATTCAATCATATATGATTGAAATGTTTTTCAGGCAGCCTGAAACTCATTACCCATTCACTTCAAACCCTGTAATTTCCAAGCCAAAGCCGTTTAGGCTGTTCATTGCAGACGGATTGCCTAACACCCGCATTTTGCGGACATTTAGGCGAGCCAAGATTTGGGCTCCTATGCCGTAAGTTTTGCTATCCCATTGAAATGGCGTGTTTTTATGTGGCAAGGCTCGGTTTAATAATGCCGTGCCGTCTTCGGTGCGGTGCAGCAATATGGCTACGCCACAATCGGCTTGTGCGATTTTTCGCAACGCCACAGGCAATGCCCACGAGTGTTTGGGGTCGGGCGAAATAAAATCCATAGCACTAAATGGCTCATGCACACGCACAAGGGTTTCTTTTTCGGGCTGTGGCTCGCCTTTGACTAACGCCAAATGCGTCTCGCCTGTTAAAGTGTCGGTAAAAATATGCTGCACAAATTCGCCCCAATCGGTTTTAATCGTATATGAACCCATATCTTCAATCAGACTTTCGGTACGACTGCGGTATTCAATTAAATCCGCAATCGTGCCGATTTTAATGTCGTGTTTTTCTGCAAAATCAATCAGTTCAGGCAGCCTTGCCATAGTGCCGTCATCGTTGATAATCTCGCAAATCACCGCCGCAGGAATTAAACCTGCCATTTGTGCCAAATCCACGCCCGCTTCGGTATGCCCTGCCCGCGTCAAAACGCCGCCTTTTTTGGCACGCAAAGGGAAAATGTGTCCAGGTTGCACCAAATCGCTCGCCTGTGCTTGGGGCGAAACTGCCGTTAAAATAGTGTGGGCACGGTCGGCGGCGGAAATGCCTGTGGAAATGCCCGTTGCGGCTTCAATCGACACGGTAAAATTAGTGCCGAACTGGGCACCATTCATTTGCGTCATCAAGGGCAGATTCAGTTTATCCGCCATATCGTTGGTCATCGGCAAACACACCAAACCGCGTGCGTATTTAATCATAAAGTTAATCGCATCAGGCGTTACAAACTGTGCCGCCATCAGCAAATCGCCTTCGTTTTCACGATCTTCGTCATCGGTGATAATCACCATTTTGCCTGCTTTAATATCCGCCAAAATTTCGGGAATGGTCGCGATTGCCATTTTGTTATCCTTTTTTGTGTGTGATTGTTTTTTATTAGAAAACAAATAGTTACTCGGCAAATTTAATGCCGTTTCAATGTGCTGTGCCGTTTTATCGGTTATATTACGAATGCCGTTTAACCATTGATAAATGTGGGTAGGCGTTTTACCAATCGCCCGAGCAAAGGCATTTTTATTGCCGCCAAAGCGTTCATCAATGATTTTTTGTAATTGGTCAATGCGGTTCATTTTGTTATATAAAAAATGGGTTTGAATGAGTTTGTATTATAACAATAGGTGATTTTGACAGCAATAATGTGTTTTGTTATATAACAAATATTTTTCAGGCTGCCTGAAAGTGTAAATATACAAACTTTTAACTTTGCCTTGCGGCTC
>JAFWRB010000138.1 GCA_017508845.1 Neisseriaceae bacterium
AGTCTTTAATCAATTTATTGCCCACAGTGTAAGGCATAGTATTTAATACAGTGTGCGGTTTAACCTTGCCTTCGTCCAAAGTTTTGGCGATAATCAAAGGCTTGGCAGTTGAACCTGGTTCAATCACATCCATCATTGCGGTATTTTTACGATTTTCCGTAGGATATTTATTAAACTCTTGCGGATTGAATGTGGGGTAATTGGCCATCGCCAAAATTTCGCCTGTTTTGGCATCTAAAACAATGGCATAGGCTTTTTTCGCTTGGTGAAAATCAACGGTTTTGTGCAAGGCTTCCATTGTTAAGTGCTGGATATTTCTATCCAAAGTTAAGGTTAAGTCCTTACCGTCAATCGGGGCTTGATTGCGGGGCGAATCCACGCTGTCAATATATTCACCACGATTGTTTTTAATCACCATTTTCACGCCGTCTGTGCCGCTTAACAGTTTTTCGTTTGTGCGTTCCAAACCTTCCAAGCCAATGATTTTTTCCACAGTGGCTTCAATGGCTTTGTTATCAATGGCTTTTTTCAAGACGGCTGGGTCTTGAATTTCTTTAAAATCGTCTTCGCCTTTAAGTTTGTACAACACTTCGGTTTTGGTGATGCCGATGATTTGCCCAAAATCTTCGCCATTGGGATAACGGCGTTGTGTGGTGTGCAAAACACGCAAACCTGGCAATTTTAAAGCGGTTAATTGTTTGGATAAATCTTCATCAATATTGCGTTGTACATACACATCACCGCGTTTTTTCTTATCATCGTATGTATGATAATTAAAGATTTTTTCCGCTTCGTCCTTGGAAATACCTAACAAAGAGGCTGCCTGAACTACTTTTTGTTGAAAATCTTGTTCTTGTTGCAAGATTTTGGCAAGTGTTTTGGTTTTTTCTGCATTATCTGCTTTTAATTTAACAAAATCAGGCAGTTGATTGGTATCCACAATTACATTACCGCGATTTTCGCTAATTGCCAAAACCGCACCGTTGCGGTCGAGAATACGCCCACGCACCGCAGGCAATTTCACCGCACGCATAAAAGTGTTGTCAGAATAATTTTGATATTTTTCCTGATTTTTTGTGGTGAAATAAACCACACGCAAAATCACCAGTGATAACAAAAACGCCAAAGTGATAAACACAAATGCCACGCGTCCGCCTTTGGCTTCGGGGCGTGGTTTTTTATCGTGTCGCTTGCTTTTCGTGATGTGATGACTCTCCAAATTGATAAGCATATTACTGACCCTTTTTTTCTATAATTTTCAGGCGTTCCACAGGCGGAATTTCCAAACCCTGCTTGTTGGCGGCTTGGCGAACGCGTTGCGTGTTCGTTAAATCCACGCGTTGCACCTGCATGCGTTCATATTCTTTGTGCATTTCGTTTAATTCGTTTTGCATGGTGTTTAACTCGACAAACGAATCCCGCGTTTGGTTGCGTATGTTAATAAGAAACAACGCCGATACCAAAGCCAATACCAATAATAACGCATTGATAAATCGAATCATTTGTTGAGAAACTCCACTTTTATCAATTTTTCATAACGCCGATAGGCGTTGATGAAACATTTTCAGGCAGCCTGAAAAATTACCGTCATTGCGAGATTTGAACGCAGTTCAAATCGTGGCAATCTCCTAACTACGAAGAACGGCACAAATCGTTCAGGCAGCCTGAAAAACAGTCATTCAATAGCGTGGGCAACAAGTTGCCCACCCTACAACTTCCCGTCTGTTCTTTCTGCCACTCTTAACACCGCCGACCTTGCTCTGGGATTATTCTGCACTTCGGCATCAAGCGGGCGAATGGCTTTGCCCACAATTTTTAACGGCGGTTTTTCTAATTCCTTGTCTTGTGTCATTACCCATTTTGGCAAGGGTTTTACCGTTGATTGCTGTTTGATAAACTGTTTTACAATACGGTCTTCCAAAGAATGAAACGCAATCACCGCCAAACGACCGCCTGTTTTCAGGCAGCCTACCACTTGTGGCAAAACGGCAGACAACTCGGTTAATTCACCATTGATAAAAATACGAACCCCTTGAAATGTGCGTGTTGCTGGGTGCTGTCCTTTCTCGTGCTTTGTAATCGTCGCCCGACAAATATTAGCCAAATCAACCGTTGTTCGCACTGGGCGACTTGCTACAATCTTCGCCGCAATGCGTCTATAAAATTTTTCTTCGCCATAATCACGAATGACTTGGGCGATTTCTTGTTCATCTGCCGTATTCAACCATTCCGCCGCCGTTTGTCCTGTCGCATTATTCATACGCATATCTAACGGTGCGTCATAGCGAAAACTAAATCCCCGTTCAGCGTTATCCAATTGTGGCGATGACAAACCTAAATCAAATAAGGCTCCGTCAATTTCGTTTATATTCAAAGCGGTTAAGGCTACCTGAAAAGCCACAAAGCCATTGTGAATAACCGTAACACGCTTATCTTTCTGTGCTAATTGTTGAGCAATTTCAATCGCTTGTGGGTCTTTATCAAACACAATTAAGCGACCGTTTTCATTTAATTTTTCCAAAATCGCTCGACTGTGTCCGCCACGCCCAAAAGTGCCATCAACATAAACGCCATCGGGTTTTATATTCAAAGCGTTAATGGCTTCATTAAGCAAAACCGAAATATGTTCTTGTTCTGACATTGCCTAAATCCGCACGCCACTTTCAGCCAAAGCCGTTTCCAAATCTTCATCTGGAATGTCCAAAACAGCGGCGGTTTTCTTATCCCATTCTTCTTTACTCCACACTTCAAGGCGTGTAGAAGAGCCCGCAACCACAACATCTTTATCGTTAAAATTCAACAACTCACGCAAACGCGGCGGAATTAAAATTCGCCAAGACGCGTCAGGTGTGAGTTTTTCCACATTGTTTTGCATTAACGCCCCCACGCTACGCAATACCGCTGAACCCTGCATTTTCGGCAATTCATTGTCGATAAACGACCGCCAAGACGGTTCAGGATAAAGCAACAAATGCGAACGCGTTTTCAGCGTGGTGTATAAAACAGGCGAATCAAAAGACGATAAAGCATCACGGAACTTGGCAGGTATGGCAAGCCTACCTTTTCCGTCAATGGTCGCGTCTTGTACGCCGACTAATTCATGCTGTTCGTCAAACATCATCTTTCGCCTATTTTTGCGTGGTTTTGGGGAAAAATTTTCCACAACTGGGCAATTCTGCCCACTTCTCTCCACTATACAGATAATCTATTGACAAGTCAAGGAATTATGAAATTTTTTTTATTGAGTAAAATCAAGTAAAAACAGGTTATCCACAGAGTTATCCACAATTTTTGCGGATAAAAAAGATTTCAGGCAGCCTGAAACCTTTGCAAAACTGGCATCTGTGGCAGATTTCTTCGTTATGCGTTGCTCGAAATCGTAGCCTTTCTATTTGTTATGTCTTCGATTTCTTTGCTACTATAACTTTGAACTCTACGCACATCTACCAGTTTTGCAAAGGTTTCAGCCTGAAAGAGAAAAAAAACTTGAAAACTGCCGTATAAATGTATATTATCTCGCCTGCGGGTCTCCTCGCATGGAAGTTTAAGGCAACGGGTCAGGTGCGGAAGCAAGCAGCCCACCATAAGTTTTCCAGTGCCGAGGTTCTGGCCCGCTCTTCTTTTGTTTATCTATTGTCAGGCAGCCTGAAAATACCCTTAAAACACCTGTAAAAAAGCCCTAAAAAACACTTGCATTGTGTGGGGTTAGTGTTATAATTTCCCCCTGTCTTTTATGATATATTTTAACAATCAACAAATTTTATACGAAAGGTTTTTTTAATGACTATAAACGCATTTGCCCTGCCTGTGCCATCTGGCGTGGGTTCTTTGGAGCAGTATATTCACACCGTCAATAGCATTCCTTTACTCACCGAAGATGAAGAACGCGATTTGGCTCAACGCTTAAAATTGTGGGACGATTTGGAAGCGGCAAAAAAACTGATTTTGTCGCACTTGCGTGTGGTTGTGTCGATTGCACGCGGTTATGACGGTTATGGTTTGAATCAAGCCGATTTAATTCAAGAAGGCAATGTAGGTTTGATGAAAGCCGTTAAACGCTTTGACCCCGCACGCGGCGTGCGGCTGTTTTCGTTTGCCGTGCATTGGATTAAAGCCGAAATTCACGAGTTTATTTTACGCAACTGGCGACTGGTGCGTATTGCCACAACCAAACCGCAACGCAAATTGTTCTTTAATTTGCGAAGTATGAAAAAAAATATGAACGCATTAAGCCACGAAGAGGCCCAAACGATTGCGGACGATTTAGGCGTAAAATTAGACGAAGTGTTTGAAATGGAACAAAGAATGACAGGCAACGATGTTGCTCTGTTAGCCCAAGACGATTCGGACGATGATGCTTTTGCTCCGATTGACTGGCTGTCAGATAGCGAGAGTGAGCCGTCTTATCAATTAGAAAAAAAAGCCGCCTATCAAATGCAAACCGAAGGCTTGCAAAACGCTTTGGCACAATTAGACGACAGAAGTCGCGACATTATCGAAAGCCGCTGGCTTGCTGATGATGCACAAACCTTGCACGAATTAGCGGCAAAATACAATGTATCCGCCGAACGAATCCGCCAAATCGAAAGCAAGGCACTGCAAAAAATGAAAACGCTTTTGCCTGCTGTGTAATGGGTTATTTATGAGTAGATAAAAGGAAATGTTTGTATCAAATATTTCCTTTTTTATTGTGGATAAGGGTTTCAGGCAGCCTGAAACCTTTTTTAATTTTGTTCAATCATATATGATTGAGTACAGACTTTACAGTCTGTACTCGTAAACAACACTGTTCGCTTAACAAAAGGAATGCGTATGAAAATAGCAAAAAAAGCAAATAGAAAACAACGGATTATTTGGAATGCCGAAATGCGTGCTTGGAAACAAGAGTCATTTGCAAAATTGCAAAATAGTTTGAATGAGTTGTTTGCAGGCATTGATGAAGAAGAACTGCAAAAGGAATTAGACGAATTGACTGCCGATAGCGAACCTTTGGCAGAAAACGAATTTTGCTCCATACAGCCAGACGGTTTTTGGTATGTTAATCGTGAAACTGGCAAGGCTCGCATTATTCAAGACGGTCAAGTAGTCGGTGAAACACAGGCAGAGTTTGTGTTAATACACGGTGTGAAACACTGGAAATGCGGTAGCAAAGTGTATCCTATGGAGAATAATAATGAATAAAATCATAATATTA
>JAFWRB010000139.1 GCA_017508845.1 Neisseriaceae bacterium
ATTTGCATGATTAGAAGTGGAAATGAAGAAATCTGTAACTTCCCCACCAAACACACAATTACCGCCATTACAATTCCCATTCCTAAACTAGGAAATATGTCATGCATTTGTTCCAGAAAACTGTAATGCAATAATTTACTATTAGGTAGTGGGCAAATTGAATTATCAGATGCAAATAAAGATAAACCTTTGAAACCTGTTAATAAATACCAAGATTTTTTAGTTATCGGTACACAAAAGGGTGGAATAGATAGCATTACGCAACAACTCAACGCTCTGTTAGAAAAAATCAATCATTTGCCATTAGAAAAAACCGTAGCAGAATTAAACCAAACTATTGCAAATTTAGATAAACTGTTATCTAATAAAGATACGCAGGCATTACCGCAAGATATTCGCAATACATTGCAAGAATTGCAAAAAACGCTAAACGGTATTTCGCCTGACGCACCTGTTTATCGTGATATTCAGCAAACTCTAAATAAAATCAATCATACATTAGATAAAGCCGAACCTGTGTTAAGAAGATTAGACGAAAAACCGAATGCTTTGATTTTTAATGATAATCGCCCTGACCCATTACCGAAAGGAAAACAATGAACAAAATTTTATTATCTTCCTTAATATTTTTAATGGCGTGTTCATCAACACCTGTAACGCAATATTACACATTGCCTGACAGCGTTTTCAGGCAGCCTGAAAACAAAACATTGCGATTAGATGACAGCGTTCAAGTTTGGGTAGAAAACAGCAGTCAAAACAATGCCTTAACTTATCAAACCACAGCAGAAACTGTGCATTTTGCCAAAAATGCCTTGTGGGCAGAACCGTTAAATCAGGCGGCAAGCAATGCTTTTGCTAATGCAATGAATGAAAACAGTCAAAATGTCGTTTATTTACCCAAAAACAACGAAAAACAAAACTGCCCCTGTATTAAAATAGATTTACAATCTTTTCAGGGAGCCTATACGGGCGAAGTGAAAGTGGCAGGTGTGGCGTATTTTTATGATAAGCACGGAAAAACAAATAAAATCAAGCCATTTGCGGTTACACAAATACAATACGGCGATGGTTATGACGCAATGACAAAAGCGTTGGGAGCGGCGGTTAAGCAAGCCGCAAGGGAAATTGTGCGATAATGTGGTTTCAGGCAGCCTGAAAGTATTGGCAAAAGGAAGCAAAAAATGAAAAAACTGATGATTTTACTCGCTATTTTAGTGGTTGCAGGCGTGGCATACGCTGCGGTGTCTTTTCGATTAGGTCAGGCATTTGAGCAAAATGCTGCCCAAGAAGTGCAATCATTGAATTTAGCCTTTTCGCAAAGTTTGTCTGAAACAGGCAATAAAAACTTATTTCAAATTGAGCAAACCGCATTTCAAAATCATATTTTTTCATCGCAATCACAATATATTGTGAATATCGGTGGAAAAGAAATAATGAAATTAAATGCCAAAACCAAGCACGGTCCTTTAATTGCTTTTCAACCTATGCGGTATGCTACGGTTTATGAATTAGAAAAAGACGCAAACACCGCAAAATTTTTTCAGGCAGCAGGCGATAAAAGCCCGATTAAAGTTACCGTAAAAAGTGATTTTAACGATAATGCTAACATTCGTACCGAAATTCCACAATTACGCTATGATAAAACTGCGTCTTTTGTGTTCTACGGATTAGATAGCAGAATTGATACAAATAAGGAAAAATCGTTTATCAAAGGTAAATGGCAGTCAGACGGATTAAAAATATTTGGTTTGGGTGCTGAATTTGTGATGGACGGATTAAAAGGAACAATCAACTTAAATAAAAATAATGACTTATATGTCGGTGAGAACAGTTATTCTATCGGCAATATTAAAATAGACGGCGGTGAAATGGCAAGAATGATGACCGCTAATCCTACCGCGTCTATTGATAGCATTTCATACACCAGCAAAAGCGATAAAATAGGGGGCGATTATCAAACACAAATGGCGTTTTCTTTGAATAATGCACAGGTGGCAGGTTTTCAATTTGGCAACCTGAAAAGCAATATTCAAATAGATAAATTGCCTGTGGATATGATTCAACAAATATCGCAAATGCGTTATCGTCAATTATCCAAAGACGAAAGAGAAAAATTGTTTGTGGATATATTAAAAACAAACCCTGTGGCAAAAATCAATTTAACATGGGAAAACGAAGGAAAACTGGCAACCGCTTTATTGAATTTTGAAGCCAAAATGCCTAAAAAATCCTTTAATCAATCTAACCCACAAGACTTTTTCTTAAATGCGTCTGTTGATATTGATATACCCAAAGATATGATTCACCATGCAATGAGTCAATCGTTAATGATTGCTAATCATTCACAAGCGGATGCAAATAATAAAGTTGAAGCGTGGCTTAATCAAATGGTTGCCGACAGCAATGGCTTGATTGTGGATAACGCACAATCGTATAAAACAAATATTGTTTTAAATAACAATAAGTTGCTTGTAAATGGCGTAGAACAAAACTTAAACGATTTAGGCAAAAAACAA
>JAFWRB010000140.1 GCA_017508845.1 Neisseriaceae bacterium
AAACCTGTCCATAATAAAGGTTCATCTCCATTTTTACTAATTTGAGAAGACAAATCCATTAAAAATGAATCTATATATTTATTAGATTGACTGGCACTTGCAAAACCCGTACCCATTGCAGTGGTGTATTGCAATACATCTGGATTGTCGGCGAAAAAGCGTTCGCCGTTGTAGTTGTTGTTGGTAACTTTATAATAATACCAATCGTGTAATTGTTCGAATATGGCATTTTGTAATAATAAATTACTTTCCAATTCCATTAAGCGTTTGGAATCGAACTTATCTATAATCAAATTCACCCAAGAATCGTCTTGATTGTTCAAAAGCGTGGAAATGCCAATATCAATTTTATCGAACAAGTCGTATATTGCGTCTGAT
Organism: Neisseriaceae bacterium; assembly: GCA_017508845.1. Classification (GTDB taxonomy): domain Bacteria; phylum Pseudomonadota; class Gammaproteobacteria; order Burkholderiales; family Neisseriaceae; genus RGIG9985. The sequence continues at coordinate 379 of JAFWRB010000140.1, forward strand.
AGCGGTTGTAATAATTCGATGATAAAGCCTTCAATATTTTCAGCATTGAAGTCATCCAATGGAATTGGGTCTCTATTAATGCTTTCAAGAGCAATAAGACTAATAGCTTCGCCTGTTGAAGAAAACAGCAATCCTAAACCTTTTTTACCCATAGCCATACCTAATAGACTAAATCCATCAGCCATAATGCTTTGAGTGGTATTGATGTTTATTTGAGGAGGTTTTCCACTCCAATCTTTTTGAAAAGCATCAATATTATTCTTCAATCTAAAAGAAATGGTTACCATTTCAGCACGCTTATTGTACTTTGACGCATTACCACCTAATGGTTCAGTAACCAATTTACCCAAATGTTCTATTGCCAAAGCAGCAGAAGCAAGTGCATTTTTCAAATCTTGCTCATTATGTGTTTCTTGATATTTTTTAGCAGCCACTATCATATTTCCTGTTTCCAAAAAGAAATCATAAAGTCTGCCAAAGAAATTTTTGACCAAAGAACCTGTTGTCGGTACACCATTTTTTGTTTTCATAAAAAACCTCCGTTATTGAGTATGTTGAACAGAATTTTTCTGTATTAAATGGTAAAAAATACAGAAAACCAAAGTATTTACTATTAAATAGATAGCAAATATAATTAAATCTCTCTGTTGTTTATGGTACTTACTAACAAAATAATTGTAGTCATAAATAACTTTATCATTATGTTTCATTTCATAAACAACATTTGCATTTGTAACAAAAGGAATAATGTAGAAAAGTGCATGAGTGTTAGGAAATTCACGATACTTTACAGAAATATTTTGATTGTATATATGACCAAAATAATTTCCCAATTCTTCGCTGCAACTTGAACTACTTTTAATACCGCATATAAAACTGCGTCTTCCACCATTACGATAATTTCCAGTTTTATCTTTTTGAATCATTGTAGCAACAGCACGACTACCATTTATATGGACAGTGGTTCCAGAATAACTTTCAAGTTGATTATAATTGACATCTATATTAGACCTTAAACCCATGCTATTATCTAAAAACCACATCCAAACAAAGATTGCAGAAAAAATAAAAAAACCTTTTTTTGTCCAACGGTCTCCTTGCGTATAGAAAAGTACAAACAAAAGCAAACTCAAAACGATTAAATAGCCAAAATTAGCATCTAAAAACAACCAAGCAAGAAAAAGGCTAAAATTTTGCAAGGCAAATACTATTGCAAATTTTTTGTTAATCGGTAGTTCGCTCCATTTAATCATTTTTTTTCCTTTAATAAAACCTTTCAGGCAGCCTGAAACAATTAAAAACCATATTTTTATTACTATCTTTTAATTAAAATTAGCAATAAGAATATAATTTAACACCACCAAATCTAAAAAACCGCTTAAAAATGTAACGCAACTATTCAACAACCAAGCAATTACAATGCCTGTTTTTTGTTCTTTGTATCACACACAAATATTGCTTGTTATTTGCTCTATTTCTGTTCAATAACACTTTTTCAGGCAGCCTGAAAAAAGTCCATAAAAACCCAATTCTTCTCATTAGGAAGAATGGCACTAAATTGTTTTACTCGCATTGATAATGTTGATTTTATGTGTGTTTTGATTTTTCTTTTATGTTTTAATTATTCGCCATCGGTAAGTAATAACGGTTTTTTGTTTCAGACTGCCTTAAAATTGAACAATCCACGCCAAACAACAACCGATAAACCGAGCAATAAACTTACCAAATAAATGTGTGAATTTTGCCACAAATTAGCCATAAAATCAAGCAGGATTTGTACAAGAAAAATTTGCAAAAATAAAAAAAAACAAAGGCTTAAAAGAATAACTTTCAGGCTGCCTGAAATCATTTTTGCAATGCCATTACAACACTTGCAGTGTTGCTTAAAAACCTTTTGGTTTTTAAGTGGATTGCCACGAGTGCTACGCACTCTAGCAATGACACAGGTTTTATTTCAGGCTGCCTGAAATCTTTTCAGGCAGCCTGAAACTTTTATCAACAACTTACGCCGCACCTGACCCAGTTAGGTAATTATTTGGGTTAAGCAAATTATCCGTATTACTTGCAATCAGAGCAGTTGATGAACCACTGCCGAAACTTGCCATTGCGTTTATCATTCGATTTAACGCTGTATCAGCAGCAAATAAGGTTGGGTCAGTAGCAAGGGTGTTGATTTCGTTTGTGTTCAACACTGTGCCGTCTTTGAACTCGATTTCGTCAATGCGGTAA
>JAFWRB010000141.1 GCA_017508845.1 Neisseriaceae bacterium
CCATAGGCGAAGACATTAACAAGAAGATTATTGCCAAAATTGCCGAAGCAAACACCAATCTTTTAGGCATTATTGATAAAGTTGATTTTGATGATTCGTCCAAACTGGGGACAGGCAAGGATTTAGTGGATACTTTAACAGGTTTGATTTCAGTATTTCAAAAAGACGAACTTGATTTTTCCAAGAACAATGCCGAAGGCGATGACATTTTAGGCGATGCTTATGAATACCTAATGTCCAAATTTGCCACTGAAAGTGTCAAAAGCAAGGGGCAGTTTTACACGCCTGCCGAAGTTTCTCGTGTGATTGCCAAAGTGATTGGTGCAGATAAAATCACCCAAGCCGATGTAACTTTATATGATCCTACTTGTGGTTCAGGTTCATTGCTTTTAAAGGTAGCGTATGAAGCACAGAGTGAAGTTTCCATTTATGGGCAAGAAAAAGACATCACAACTGTGGGCTTGGCTTTAATGAATATGTATTTACACAACTGTCCTATGGCAGAGATTAAGCAAGGCAACACCATTGCCAAGCCCCAATTTCTCAAAAACAACGACACAGCACTGGAAACCTTTGATTATGTTGTAGCCAATCCGCCATTTTCTACCAAAGCGTGGTCATCAGGCATTCAGCCCAATGAAGACATTTACGGTAGATTTGAATTAGGCATTCCGCCTGAAAAAAACGGCGATTATGCTTTTTTGCTGCATATATTAAAATCAATGAAGCAAACAGGTCATGGTGCGGTTATTTTGCCGCATGGTGTTTTATTTCGTGGCAATGCCGAAGAGACAATCAGAAAAAACATAGTGAATAAACGCTGGATTAAGGGGATTATTTCGCTTCCTGCCAATCTTTTTTATGGCACGGGCATTCCTGCTTGCATTATTGTTTTAGACAAATCCGCAGCCGAAACACGCAAAGGCATTTTTATGATTGATGCCAGTCGTGGTTTTATCAAAGACGGCAATAAAAATCGTTTGCGAGAGTGTGATATAAAAAAAATCGTTGATACATTTAATGCACAACAGGAAATACCAAAGTATTCAAGGCTTGTGCCAATGAATGAAATTATAGAAAAAAACGATTACAACCTGAATATTCCAAGATACATTGATTCGCAAGATAGTGAAGACATTCAGGATATAAAAGCCCATTTATTGGGCGGCATTCCCAATTTTAACATTGAAGAATTAAGCGATTATTGGCAAACATTTGCTTCGGTGCGAACGGATCTTTTTGAAGATTTTAGTGATGATTACAGCCGACTAAAACCTGAAATTGACAGCATTAAAGAAGTTATATCGGCAAGTGTGGATTTTATCGCCTATACCCAAGAATACAACAATCTTTATCAAACTTGGGCGAATCAAAGCACGCCTACATTAAAAAACATTGTGCTTGGCACCCAACCCAAAGTTTTTATTGAACAGTTAGGCAACAGTATTTTATCCCAATATTCACAAGCCAAATTGATAAACAAATACGATGTTTATCAAGCACTTATGGAATACTGGTATGACACCATGCAAGATGATGTTTATATCATTTCTGAAATTGGTTATCAAATTGAACTACAAGAATTGCGAACCAAGAAAGGCAAAAAAGAAATTGTAACTTACTATTGCGACCTTGTTCCGCAACCAATTGTTGCAAATAGATATTTTAGTCAAGAAGTTAAATTTATTGCCGATACAGAAAATTTGCTGAATGAAGTAGAAAATTTAAAAGAGCAAATTGTTGAAGAACACTGTGTTGAAGATGGTTTGCTTGACAATGACGCTTACGCAAAAGGCGGCAAACTCAAACAAAATGATGTAGTCAAGTATATCAAAGCAAACAAAAATAACGCCGATTGCAAAGAAGAAATAGACATTCTTTCTCAATGGCTAAATCACACAAAAATGCAAGGCGAGTATTTAACAACTTTAATAGAAAAAGACAAAGAACTTTATGAAAAAGTTTTACAAAAATACGCCGAACTTTCCGAAGACGAAATCAAAACCCTTGTTGTTGAAGACAAGTGGCTTGCTCATTTATCTGGCACAATCGAGCAACTTTTAAGCGATTTAACGCAAAAACTTTCGCAAAGAATAAAACAAATTGCTTTGCGTTATGAAAAAACGCTGCCCGAACTCGAAGCCGAGCAAGAAGAGTTAAAAAACAAAGTAAAACAACATCTTGCAACAATGGGGTATTGATATGAACAGGATAGACGGCACACCGCCTGCGATTTATATTTACAGCAACCGAATGGAAATTATTTCCACAGGGGGGCTGCCTGAAAACCTGTCGCAAGATGATTTTTTTCGTGGCATATCCAAACCAGTGAATGAAGAATTAGCACGGCTTTTTATCCGTTTGGATTTAATGGAACAAACAGGCTACGGCGTGCCGATGATTACAGAGCGTTATGGCAAAAATATTTTTGAATTTTTAGATTTTTTCCTGCGTGTTTCTATTCCATTTGCATTTGAAATAGAATTTGATGAAAACGGCAATGTTGTTCCCAAAGGCACTACCCAAGATGATACTCAAGATACCCAAACTGTTCCCCAAGACAGTGATTTAGATATTTGGATTATTGAGCAAATTCGTCAAAATCCCAAAATCACTACCGAAGAATTAGCAAAATTAAGTGGCAAAAGTATCATCACCATTAAACGCCACATTGCTAAAATAGCGTGTATTCAATACATTGGTAGTGGTTACAGCGGACATTGGGAAATTAAGCCTTAAAAATGGAGAATAAAATGTCGAATTTAGAAAACCCACTTTGTTATTCTGATTGTTGCCGTCATTCTGAGCGTAGCGAAGAATCTTTCAATTTAAAATTCACCGAAGAATTTGGGCTTATTCCTAATGATTGGGAAGTTAGAAGTTTAGAATATTTAGGTGTTTTTTTTAAAGGAGCAGGAATTTCTAAAAATACTATAAAAGACAATGGGTTACCATGTATTAGATATGCAGAAATATATACACTATATAGTTTTGTGGTAAAAAAATGCTATTCATATATTGCACCTTATTTGGCAAATACTTTGGTTTCAATAAAATATGGAGATATTTTATTTGCTGGTTCAGGAGAAACAAAAGAAGAAATAGGCAAATGTATTGCTCTTCTTATGGATAAAGCATATGCAGGCGGAGATAATATTATATTTAGACCAAATAAAGAGTTATTGAATTCTGTATATGTAAGTTATTTGTTAAATACCATTGGAAGAAAGCAGTTAAATAAATTAGGACAGGGTGATGCTATTGTTCATATACATACAGGCAACCTGAAAGGTGTTTCAATTCCTGTCCCCCCATTACCTGAACAAGAAAAAATAGCGGAAGTTTTATCAGATGTGGATAGTTTGATTGATAAAACGCTTGGGCTTATCAATAAAAAGAAAGACCTAAAAACAGCCACAATGCAAAAACTGCTTGCTCCAAAACCAAACTGGGAAACGAAAACATTTAAAAATATTGCGGAAATGAATAGCGGTGGAACCCCAACTTCATCAAATTCTCAACATTATGGCGGCAATATTCCATTTCTTTCAATCAATGATTTAACTACGCAAGGAAAATATCTTATAAAAACAGAAAAGAAAATTACAGAATTGGGCTTAAAAAATAGCTCAGCAAGAATTGTTAAAAAAGGTGATTTGCTTTATGCGATGTATGCGACTTTGGGTAAATGTTCTATTGCTGATACTGATGTCGCAATAAGCCAAGCAGTTTTGGGAATAAGTGTAAATTCAAATGTAGTAAGTAGCGAATTTTTATATTATTATTTGTTGTTTATTGAAAATAGCGTTAAGAATTTAGGTCAAACAGGAACACAAAGTAATCTTAGCAAACAACTTATATCTGAATTTGAAATCCCGCTTCCCCCACTTTCTGAGCAAAACAAAATCGCCGAGATTCTTTCGGATATGGACGATGAAATTCTAAGTTTAGAAAAAGAACTGGGCAAATACCAAGACCTTAAAATGGGTATGATGCAACAACTTTTAACGGGTCAAGTGAGATTGTTATCATAAAAACAAAACCTTTTCAGGCAGCCTGAAAACCCATTCGTCATTCTGACCCTTCGCTATGCGAAGGGGAAGAATCTTGATTTCAACATAAAGGATTCTTCGCCTACGGCTCAGAATGACGGAGTAGCAACGCTTCAACATGACAGAGTGGCAGGGCTGCCTGAAAACTAAAACAGGAGTTTTATTATGAAAAATTTAATCGCTAACTATGAAAAAACCACACAAAACAAAGTGCTGGAAATTTTAAGCCAAGAATTGGGCTATACCTATCTTGGCGATTGGCAAAATAGAGAAAATGCCAATATTGAAAAAGAATATTTGCAGAAATTCCTAAAAAAACAAAAATATAGCGATGAGTTGATTAGCAAAGCAATCAACCACTTGGAAGCGTCTGCAAAATTAGGTGCAGGCAATAATTTTAGCGATAAGTTATATACAAGCAATAAAGAAGTTTATTCACTGCTTCGATATGGCGTGTCGTTTCAAATTGAAGGAGAAAATGTGTCGCAAAGAGTGCAGTTTGTTGATTGGGATAATGTTGCGAATAATGATTTTTATGTTGCCGAAGAAGTCAGTTTTTCAGGCAGCCTTGATAAAAGACCCGATATTGTGCTTTATATCAACGGCATTGCCTTTGCGGTGTTGGAACTGAAAAGTGCGATTGTCGATGTGGCAGAGGGTATCAGACAAAATATCACCAATCAAAGAACTGCGATTGCGGCGTTTTTTACGACTGTGCAGTTTGTTTTGGCAGGAAATGAATCACAAGGCTTGCGATACGGCACAACACTGACACCTGAAAAATATTTTCTAACTTGGAAAGAAAATGCTCAACCGCTTCGTTTTTTTGATGAAATCAAAGAATTGTTAAACAAAGAACGCTTAATGGATATAATGCTCAACTTTGTTATGTTTGATAGCGGTATCAAAAAATTATGCCGACCAAACCAGTATTTTGGCGTTAAATCCGCACAAAAATTTATCAATAACAACAAAGGCGGCATTATATGGCACACACAAGGAAGCGGTAAAAGTCTGTCTATGGTGTGGTTGGCTAAATGGATTAAGGAATTTTATCCTGACGGTAGGGTGCTGCTTATCACCGACAGAATTGAACTGGACGAGCAAATCGAAGGGGTTTTTCATGGCGTTGATGAAAACATTGTGCGAACCCAAAACGCACGGGATTTAATCACCAGACTAAATGCACA
>JAFWRB010000142.1 GCA_017508845.1 Neisseriaceae bacterium
AAAACAACGGTGCTAAATTTTTGGTATCCGTCTTGTCCTGGTTGCGTTAAAGAAATGCCGCAACTCATAAATCTGCATAATAAATATGCGAATAATCCGAATTTTCAAACCATAGCGATTTCGCTGAATCTCAATAGCGAAGCCGAAGTGAAAACCTATATTCAACAATATAAACTGCCGTTTGCTGTGGCGTATGATAAAGACAAAAAAGCCCAAACCGCCTACAATGTTACGCTCGCTCCGATGACTTTTTTGGTCGATAAAAACGGCAAAATCGCCAAACAATATTTGGGCGAACCTGAATGGAATGAATTACAAGGCGAAATTGAACGGTTGTTGAAATAAAATGTGTTTCAGGCAGCCTGAAACACATTACACCTTGCGGCAACACATTAAATAATTCACCGAAGTATCTTCACTCAACACATAATCACGCGTTAAGGGGCGATAGTTCATACCACGCAGGGCAATGGTTTCCAAGCCTGCGTTGCGTGCCATTCGCACTAACTCGGCAGGCGTAATAAATTTTTTATGCTCGTGCGTTCCCTTCGGCAGCATTTTTAATACATATTCTGCCGCAATAATGGCGTGTAAATAAGACTTGATATTGCGGTTTAATGTGGAAAAAAACACGCAACCGCCCTCTTTTACCAAAGCCGCACAAGCGTTAATCACGCTTTGCGGGTCGGGAATGTGTTCTAATAACTCCATACACACAACGCCATCAAACTGTGCAGGTTGTTCTACTGCTAATTGTTCGGCAGAAATTTTTTGGTAATCAATATCCAAGCTATTGTCGTGAGCGTGTTTTTGTGCCACTTCTAATGACGCGTCTGCTAAATCAATGCCTTTAACAATCGCTCCTGCTTTGCATAGTGTTTCGCTTAATATTCCACCGCCACAACCCACATCAACCACGCTTTTACCGCTTAACTGGGTGTATTCTTCAATAAACGCCAAACGCACAGGGTTAATGTCGTGCAGGGTTTTGAGTTCGCCTGCTTTGTTCCACCATTTATCGGCAAGATTACCAAATTTGCTGATTTCGTCTAAATCTACATTGTGAGTCATTATTGTCTTTCTATTTATTAACTTCGCCTTACGGCTCGTTGAACTATGTTTCAGGCTGCCTGAAACTTAAATCACCGCTTCAATGCCTTTGTTTTTTACAATGGTTAAAAGTTTCAACGCCGCACCTTGTGGCTTGCGGACATTGCGTTCCCACGCACTAATATTGTTTTTGCTGACATTCAAAATATCCGCAAACGCCGCTTGGGTTAAGTGTTCTTTTTGGCGAATTTGACGAATTTCATCGCCGTTTAATGGGTTAGGTTGCACCAAACACGATTTATCATAATCAGCCATACGCTCACGACTAATCGCATCGATTTGATATAAATCGCTTGCCATTTCATGCACTATTTGAGCCACTTCACTTTTGTATTTCATTGTTTTAACTCCTGAATCTTGCCTGTTTGTAGTAATACATCTAATTTTTCAGTGTCAAGATGAAATAAATCTTCTGCTAAATTTCTAAAATATCGCAATTCTTCTTCCGTAATATTATCTCGCTCATTTTTGCCAAAGGCATACACAAAAAACGCTTTATCGTTTTTCTTCAACAAAATAATACTGCGATAACCGCCGCTTTTGCCTTGTCCTGTGCGTGCTATGCGTTGTTTGATAACACCGCCGCCTAAATCTGCGTCAATCAAACCCTGCTCGGCACGATGAACAGCGGCGATTAAATCTTCATCAGCAATATGCTGTTTGTGAGCATATTTGCTAATCCATTGATTTTTAAAAATACGCATAAGATTTTGTAGTCGATTTAGGCTAACAGTTTTTGATTATAACATTGATTTGTTTTTTTAACTTTACTGCGTTTCAGGCAGCCTGAAATGGTATCAGGCTGCCTGAAAGCGTTGATTGCATTTTACGCTGGTACGGCAGTGAAATGGTAACTGGATAAATTAGTATAAAAATGGTCTAATGGACCGTGTCCTTTGCCCAATACCCAGTTTGCGGATTCTTCAATCGCACCATGCACGAAGTTTTTAGCAGCGGCAACAGCTTCGGGTAAGCCTGTTACTTGTGGTCGCATTGTGGCAATGGCTGATGACAGTGTACAACCTGTGCCGTGTGTGTTTTTGGATTGAATACGCGGTTTAATATAAGCCTTTGAAAAATCGGGCATAATTAGCCAATCGGTAGCGGTATCGCTCTCCAAATGTCCGCCTTTGGCAAGCACGGCTTTTGCCCCTTTTTGCAACAGTTTTTCGCACTGAATTTTCACCAAAGTATCCGCCGTGATTGATGTTTCGGCACAATCCGTAAGCATGGCTAATTCGCTTACATTGGGCGTAACAACATCCGCCAAAGGCAAAAGTTCGCTAACCAATGCTTGGCAAATGTTGTCTTCAACCAAAGAATCGCCCGAAGTGGCAACCATAACGGGGTCTAATACCACAAATTGGGGCTGATATTTGCGTAAGATTTCAGCCACAACGCGAATGCTGTCGGCGTTGGGCAGCATACCGATTTTTACCGAACAAATGTCTAAATCGTCAAACACGGCTTCGCATTGTTCGCGTAAAACGCTTGTCGGCACGGGATTTAAGGAACGCACACCTTGTGTGTTTTGTGCGGTAACCGCTGTAATGGCACAACAACCATAACCGCCCAAAGCACTGATGGTTTTTAAATCGGCTTGAATGCCCGCTCCTGCTGACGAGTCCGAACCTGCTATGGTTAAAACAATTGGGTTTTGAATGATTTTTGCCATAATGTTATTGCTCTTTGCGGTTGAAAAAAGGTTTATTTTATTTCAGGCTGCCTGAAAGTTATTATCTGTCTGAAAGATTAAGTCCGTTCGCCGTAGTTAGGGGCAACGGGCAACCAGTTCCCCCTACGGCGTTATTTTCATCACGGCATTGATAGTGCGTTTTCTGTGTTATTTTGTGCCACTTCTTGTGCTGGTTCGTTTTCTGGGGAAATTTCTTCGTCTTCAAAAATGTTTTCGTCATCTTCTTCTTCAAACGAAGTGGCAGGTTTGCCGCTAAACAATAACTGTCCGTCATTTAAGGCAATATCGCCAATTAAAACGCCGTTTTCAATTTTCAGGTAGCCTTGTTTTTGCATATCGGCAATCATATTGTTCATCATCAAACGAACGGTTTCTTGAATTTCGGCAGCATTTTTTTGGTCTTCCACATCAAACAAATTTTGAATTTGCGTGTGGGCAAAACTTTCAATCATCGCTTGTGGCACTTGATAATTGAATTTCATCGATATTTTAGGCAAAAGTGCGGAAAAATCGTCCAAATCTTCTTTTTGAACGCCTTTTAACGCAAACGAGCCGTCTATTTGCGTTTTGCCTGACGGCGTTTGTAAATCGAATGTGGAAAGCGTGATTTTTGGGTCATCGGTAAATAATGCCGCCCCTTTGCCCCGCAAGGTTTGCAACACTTCACTACGCCACTCATCGGCGTTGTCATTAGAAATAGAAACAACACTATCGCTAATAGCAGCAAAGGCTGTGGCGTTTAAGTGTTCGGCTGAACCTTCGATTTTCATCGGTCCATACACTTCATCACCATAGTTTAGGCGTTCAAACGACACCAACCCTTTGCCAGATAAGTAGTTGTTGTCAATTTTAGACGATATGGCAAAGTGAATATTATGTGCTGCCACATCGGGCGGCAAAATGGAAATGGACGGATTGATAAAACCGCCTAATTGCAAGCCGCTCACCAATTTAACCACTTCGTTTAAGCGAATTTTGTAATCCACTTTATCGCGATTCCAGTGCATTGAAATTTCTTGCAAAGAAACATCGGTATCGCCTGTTTTAATCGGTTGAGATGGCAGTGACGACGCTTGATATTTCAAACCTTGATACGACACATTGAAATAATCTGCCAAAGAAACAGCCAAACCTGGATTGTTCAAGTTGGTTTTGTATGCGGTGTATAAAGGTTCGTAGTCGGTAGTCGATTGCAAGCCCTGCCACGCAATTTTAATGCCCGACAATTCTTCATAATCCAAAGGAACAACGCTAAATTTCAGGCTGCCTGAACCAGATAAGGCAATGTTGTCGGTCATCGTAAAAGGTGTGGTATCGCCGAATAACTGTTTCATCATTTTTTGCTGTTCGCCTGAAAATTCAAACGAACTATCGGCTTTCGCACCCCACAGATTGTGTCGCACACGGCTTTTAATGGTAATGGGCGAATCCAATAAGGCTTTAATGCGGTCAGGCATAAACTGCCCTGCACTGGCTAAATGCGTGGGCGATACACGAATGGTCAGCGTCTCCGTGCTTACAAAAATACCACGATTGTAATCTCGCGACACAATCTGCAAAAGCCCCGATGTGCCTTGAATAATGCGACTGCGTTTGTCTAATGTTTGCTCGGCAACCGAACCACAATACCACGCACCGCCCACATAAGCAGCACCTGCGGCGGCAATCAATGCGGTTAAAAGAATGGGCGTTTTTTTCATATTTTGACAACCTTTGTGAAGAAAAACCAATCGTCTAACCGCTCATTATACTATGAATATGCACTCATTAAAAAATGCTTTCAGGCAGCCTGAATGAATTTTAAAAACACACGCCACAATATGCTATGATTTTCTGCTTTGATAAATTATAAGGACATCATCGTGTCATCATTTTTTTCGCTTACATCGTGGGAAGAATTTTTACAATCTTTATTTGTACAACAAGAATTTTTTTCGCAAATCATTCAGCATAATTTTTTTAAACCTTTGAGTATTGTCGAATTTATCATCGCCATTACCTTATGGCTTGGCTTGGCGTGGTTTGTTAATCGCAAAACACGCCACATTCACGCCGAAAACGGTTTGTTCAAATATTGGCTGTCGCGGCTTAATTTACCGATTATTTTAATTGTTGTCGGCATTATTGCCGCCTACACTTGGACGCATTTTTCAGGCAGCCCCAGTTTATGGTTGCGACTTGTGGTGATTACCGCTCCGTGGCTGATGCTCATTCGCACCACTATGGTTTTTCTTCATTATATTTTTCCAGAAGATAAATTTTCGCTATCAACTGCCCGTACACTTTCTGCCATTATTTGGATAGGTTATGTGCTGTGGTTAATTGGCATTGGCACGCTTGCCATTCAATTTGCCCAAAAACTCGCCGTGCCGATTGGCGGAAAAACCATCAGTTTGTATATGGTTGTTACGGGCATTTTTTGGGTGATTGTTGCCCTGATTTTAGCCATGTCTTTGGCAAGATTTTTGGAATTGCGTTTAGCAAAAGCACAAAGATTAGACAATAATTTACGCATTGTTTTAAGCAAAATCATCAAATCGGTATTGGCGATTTTGGCGGTCATCATTACTCTGCCCTTGATTGGCATTGATTTAACCGTGCTGTCAGTGTTTGGCGGGGCGTTGGGTATTGGCTTGGGCTTTGGTTTGCAGAAAATCGCCAGCAATTATGTATCGGGTTTTATTATTCTGTTAGACCGTTCAGTGCGTATGGGCGATCGCTTAACGCTCAACGGTTTTACGGGCGTGGTGAGTAAAATTACTTCGCGTTTTGTGGTGTTGCGTGGCACAGGAGGCACAGAAGCCTTGATTCCAAACGAAAATTTTATCGGCAATGCGGTGTTAAACGACACTTATTCTAATCGCCGTCTGTGGCGAACGCTGCCCATTCAGGTTGCCTATGGTTCGGATTTACGCAAGGTTATGGACATTCTCAAAACCGCCGCAAATCGCCATTCACGCATAGCAGACGCAAACGCGTTTATCAGCGAATTTGCGTCAGACGGCATTAACCTGCAATTAGGCTACTGGTTGTTAGACCCTGAAAACAGCGTTTTACAACTTAATTCTGATATTCTGTTTGAAATTTGGGACGAATTTCAAAAACACGGCATTGAAATTCCCTTTCCGCAAAGAGAAGTGCGTGTTTTGAACGATTTTTCGGAATTTGCAACAAATAATGACGAAAAGCAAAGCAATCCAAACAAATAAGCGAT
>JAFWRB010000013.1 GCA_017508845.1 Neisseriaceae bacterium
ATGCCCCAAATGCCGACCAATGTTTCTAATTTATCGGATAACGCAACGGCTGTGCCGACAAGGCTTTCAGGCAGCCTATCGCCTGCAAAACGCGGTAGATAATGCTCTTCTATTGCAAGGGCAACGGTGTTATCCAAGCCGTCATTTAAAGCGTAATAATGTCCCATAATGCCTTGCAATTCGGGGAATTCACCGACCATTTCGCTGACCAAATCGGCTTTACACAATTCTGCCGCACGCAAGGTTTGAGCCACATCTGCACCGATTTGTCCTGCCACATACACCGAAATATCAATCAGCCGCACAATGCGTTCGGCTTGCGAGCCTAATTGATTGTGATACACCACATGAGTGAGTTTAGGCAAGCGGCTTTCAAGCGTGCGTTTTTTGTCTTGCTCGAAGAAAAATTGTGCATCGCTCAATCTGGCACGCAAAACGCGTTCATTGCCTTTGATAATGTGTTCGGGATTGGCGGCTTTCATATTCGACACCATTAAAAAGCGGTGCGTGAGTTTGCCGTTTGCATCAAGCAAGGGGAAATATTTTTGATTTTGCTGCATAGTCAAAATCAAACATTCTTGCGGCACGCCTAAAAAATGCTGTTCAAATTCACCTTGTAAAACAATAGGATATTCAACCAAAGCGGTTACTTCTTCTAATAGACTATCGTCTGCCGCAACGCTGGCATTGTGCTTATCCGCTAATTGATTTAGGGCTGCCTGAATATTTTGTTTGCGTTGATTAAAAGACGCAATCACAGAACCTTGTTCTAACAGCGTTTTTTCGTATTCATCTGCGTGATTGATGATGATTTCGCCTGATGATAAAAAGCGATGACCAAGCGTTGTATTGCCACTATCCAAACCCAAAACAGACACAGGCAAAGTTTGATTTCCGTGTAAAACCAACAAGTTATGCACAGGACGCACAAAGGTGTGCGTACTGCTGCCCCAACGCATTACTTTGGGAATCGGCAATTTTTTCACTGCTGTTTGCAAAATTTCGCCTAATAATTCAGCCAAAGACTTGCCGTGTTGCGTATATTCAAACGCATACACATCTTGCTTGCCGTCATTGACCACTTTTAACGCCGACAATTCCGCCCCGCAAGACCGCATAAAGCCTTGTAATGCTTTTGTCGGCTCACCATTTTGCAAAGCATTCGCAACAGAAGGTCCTTTTTTGACAACTTGAATATCAGGCTGAACGCCTTTGACATTCGGCACTAAAACCGCCAAACGGCGAGGTGTGGCAAACGCCGTATGATTTTCGGCGTTGTCAATCAATCGTGCATCAAACAAACCCTGACTAATGGTTGCCGCAAAATGCTGACTTAAATTTTTCAAGGCTTTGGGGGGCAATTCTTCGGTTAAAAGTTCAATCAATAAAGCGTCCATTGTGTTTTTCCAAGTTCAGGCAGCCTGAAACAGCGTTCGGCGAAAGCCAAAATCAAACCGCAAGTGTAAATATAAATAAAAACCCCGTATTTTCATATAAGAGTAGTGTTTTTTCAAGGGGGAAACGGAGAATAGGGGATTTCTAAAAATTAAAATTTTAGGCAACCTGAAAAAACTGTGTGTTAAAAGTGATACCTGAACGAAGTTTGAGGCGTAGTCATCTTGGCACGCACGGAAAACGGCATTGCAAAAATGCTTTCAGGCAGCCTGAAAAAATATTTTATTTCTCTCTTGACAGAAATAACAAAAATAAATAAAATACGCTCATTATGAAACTGAATCCGACTACCGAACAATTTATTTTACACTGGGGCGAGATGGGTTCTCGCTGGGGGGTGAATCGCACAATGGCACAGATTCACGCTTTGCTGTTTATTGTGGGGCGCCCAATGAATGCCGAAGAAATTGTGGAAACGCTGAATGTGGCTCGTTCCAATGTGAGTAATAGCATTAAAGAGTTGCAAAACTGGCGTTTGGTTAAAACTGTGCCGATTATGGGTGATAGGCGTGAGCATTTTGCCACAAGTGACGATGTGTGGGCGTTGTTCAAAATTATTGCCGAAGAGCGTATGAAACGCGAATTAGAGCCCACAGTGGTGTTTTTAGATAATTTAATTGCCAGTCCTGAATTTGCGTTGGAAAACGAAAATGCCCAAAAACGCATTAAAGCCACACGCGACTTTGTGCAAACTTTATCTATTTGGGCAAACGATATTCTGAAACTGCCTGTTGCGGTAATGTCCAAAGTGCTGAAATTGGGTGCTGGAATACAGAAATTTTTGAAGTAGATTGGGTTTTGGCTGACATCGAACTTCGTTTCAGGCAGCCTGAAAAGGGTGTATATATCAGGCTGCCTGAAAAAATGATTTGCAAATTTTTTTAACTGTTTATTTCTGTTTTAACAGAAATTTTAGAAATAAAAGAAAGGGTAAAACAATGAAACAAGCAATACCCAATTATTTACCGTTTTCTATGGGTTTTTTATGGGCTTGGAGTGGTTTGCAACCTGTTTTAACGCAAAAAGAATGGTCGTTGCAATTATTAGGGCAGGTGGGTTTTGGGCAAATGTGGCAATTTCCTATTTTGGTTTTATCGTCTTTATTGGATTTATTTTTCGCAGTGGGCTGTTGTGTGAAATTGAAACAATATTCTTGGTTTTGGTTGTTTCAGTTAATAGTTGTATTAAGTTATTCGCTAATTATTGCGTTCAGGTTGCCTGAAAACTTTTTACACCCATTTGCTCCATTAGTGAAAAATATTCCGATTTTGGCTTTAACTTTTTTTCTTTATAGGAGTACAAAATGAGTGCTTATTTAATTATCAAAGCCTTGCATATTATTTCGTCTGTGTTAATGGTCGGCACGGGTTTTGGTTCGGCGTTTTATTTGTTTTTTGCTAATCGTTCTCATTCGATTGCGGCACAGGCGGTTGTTTCCAAGTGGGTGATGCGTGCGGATTATTATTTCACTACGCCTGCGGTTATTTTCCAGCCTTTATCAGGTTTATGGATGTTGCACTATTTAGGAATGTCGTGGGCGTGGTCTGAAATGTGGCTGTGGGTAAAATGGACTTTTGCTTTATACGCATTGGCAGGCATTTGCTGGTTGCCTGTGGTATGGTTGCAAATTCAAATGTATAAAATGGTTCAAACCGCCTATCAAAATGGCGACAGCGAATTACCGCCTGTATATCAAAAATATCAAAAATGGTGGGAATTATTGGGCTATCCTGCGTTTATTGCTATGGTTGTGGTGTATTTTTTAATGGTGATGAAACCGTTTTAAATAAAGGCTGCCTGAAAATTAAATTCCCTGCACGGGAAGTGCTTTCAGGTAGCCTGAAAGGAAATATAATGAACAATATTGTTAATGTAAATGTAGGCGGAAAAGTGCAACGCTTTTTTATAGGGTTTATTTTGCCGATTTCTTCCGTTTTTCCCATCTTTATATATCCATTATCTCAAGAACACTTAATAGAAAGTTTATTTTTTACGATTACATTTTTTGCTATTCCGCTTGTTGTTATCAATTTGATTACTGAAATGTTGCAAGAAAATAATACTTTTTTATTTTTTCTATTTTCGTTTTTCTTGCCTATATGTTTTTAACTCTATTTACAGTTTGGTTAATAGTATTCTTTTGGTCTATTGTGCCAAGTTGGTTAATTACATTGCCGATTTTGCGTTGGCATTATTTGTATTATAAAGAAAAAGAATTTATTGAAATAGATAGTTTTAATATTTAGGCTACCTGAAAACAATGTTTATTTTGACGAAGTCAAAATCTTCATTTACGAAGTAAATAAAAGGATTGCGAAGTAATCAAACCGCAGTTTCTGCGGGCGAAGCGATGCTAAAAGATATTTTTCAACAAATAGGAGTAAAAAAATGAATATTGTATTATTAGGCGGTAGTGGTTTTGTGGGTTCAAAAGTTGCAAAAATTTTGCAAGCAAATGGACATAATTTAACTATGCCAAATCATCAGGAATTGGATTTACTCAATCCAAATCGGCAGAATATTGAAAAAATATTTCATAATCAAAATATCATTATCAATGCGGTTGGCATAATGAGTAGATTTTCAGAAATATTAGAAAAAGTACATTACCAAACGCCCAAATTATTAGCCGAAATTGCCGCTGATATGAATATAAAATACTGGGTACAATTATCGGCTTTGGGAGCAGATGAACATAATCAAACCGCATTTTTATCCAGCAAGGGTAGGGGAGATAATGCAGTTGCGGCAATTATGCCTGTTGTCAATATTGCTCGCCCATCGGTGATTTATGGGCGTGGCGGGGCAAGTTGTGAGTTGTTTATCAAATTAGCCAAACTGCCGATTTTGGGGCTGCCTGAAAAAGGTGATTTTATCTTGCAACCTGTTTTTGTCGATGAAGTAGCATTGGGTTTAGCCAATATGGCTGAAAAGCCAATGCCACACGGCACTGTGGTGAATATGACAGGAGGTAAAGTGGTGTCAATGGCACAATATCTTGCCATAATGCGACAAAATCTACACCACAAACCGCCTGCGAAAATTGTGAATATTCCGATAAATGCGATTAAGCCGTTTTTGCCAATAAGCAAAATATTGAGTAACGGTATGTTAAGCCCTGACAGCATAAAAATGTTGCAAGACGGCAATACGGCAGATAATGGTGATTTTGCTCGTCTTTTGGGTTATCCGCCTAAATCCGCGAATGAGTTTGTGCTTTAAAAATAAGGTATTTTAGGCTGCGTAATCAGGTAGAATAACACCTTATTTTTTGATATTAGGAATACGCCGATGTCTTCTTTGATTAAAAAAGCCGTTTTCCCCGTAGCAGGTATGGGAACGCGTTTTTTGCCTGCGACCAAAGCTAATCCCAAAGAAATGATGCCGATTGTCGATAAACCCTTAATTCAATACGCCGTAGAAGAGGCTATTGAAGCGGGTTGTACCGAATTGGTGTTTATTACGGGGCGCCACAAACGCTCGATTGAAGACCATTTCGATAAGGCGTATGAATTGGAAAATGAACTTGCCATTCGCCATAAAGAAAAACTGTTATCGTGTGTGCAGAATATTGTGCCGCCGAATGTATCGTGTATTTATATTCGTCAGGCAGAGGCGTTAGGTTTGGGACATGCGGTGTTGTGTGCCAAACCTGCTATTGGCAACGAGCCGTTTGCGGTGATTTTGGCTGATGACTTAATTGACGCACCCAAAGGAGCCTTGCGGCAAATGATTGAAGTATATGAACAAACAGGCGTTTCGGTTTTGGGTGTGGAAGAAGTAGAAAAAAGCCAGACAGGTTCATACGGTATTGTGAAAACAGAAGCATTAGACGGCAGACAACGCATTGAGCATATTGTAGAAAAACCGCACCCAGATGTGGCACCGTCTAATTTAGCCGTAGTGGGTCGCTATATTTTAACGCCGAGAATTTTTGAATTTTTATCAACCATTCAGCGTGGAGCAGGCGGCGAAATTCAACTGACAGACGCCATCGCCCGCCTATTGCAATACGAAACGGTGATTGCTTATCCGTTTGATGGCAAACGCTACGACTGTGGCAGTAAAATCGGCTATTTACAAGCCGCAGTGGATTTAGGTTTAAAACACCCCGAAACAGGGGACGCATTGCGTGAATATTTGCGAACGTTAGCGTTGTAATTGGGTTTCCAGGCTGCCTGAAAGCGTTAAAACTTTTCTGTATTTGAAAACTTTTCTTGAATTGGGTAAAAATTTTCAGTACAGTAACAACTTTATAACCGCATATTTTTCAGGCAGCCTGAACTTGAATTGATTAACTATTGGAGAGTGAAAAATGTACTATCCACAAAAAAAACAATCCATTTGGACAATTTTGGGCATATTGGCGTTAATCATTGCCGCCGTGTGGCTGTTTGTTGCTCTAAAATCCGTTTTAACGCCGTTTGTAACAGCAGCGGTTTTGGCTTATATTCTTAATCCGCTGACTGAAAAATTATCGCGAAAAATGAGTCGTGGCAAGGCGGCGATGTTAGTCATGTTATTGACGATTGCCATTATCATCGTGTTAATGATGATTATTGTGCCGATGTTAATCAACCAAACGCAAAAT
>JAFWRB010000143.1 GCA_017508845.1 Neisseriaceae bacterium
AAAATTGTTACCCATTCCAAAAAAATGGCAGATGAATTACAACAGTTTTATCATGTAGCACAAGATAAAATTATCACCATTTATCCGCCTGTTAATAGCGAAAATTTTTATCCATTATCAAATGAAGAACGATACAATTTAAGACAAAAATTTGGCTTTAAGGATAATGAAAATATATTACTTTTTCCGTCAGCAAATCATCAATTAAAGGGTTTAGATTTAATTATCGAAACCGTACAATCTGCACAAAAAGATTTACACCACCCTATTAAAATTGCCGTTTGTGGCAAACAAGCCATACAACATCCTTTAATTATCAATTTAGGCTTTATTAAAAACATGCCCGAACTTTATAACGCAGTTGATTTTACTGTGTTGGCATCTATTTATGAAGCCTTTGGATTAGTGGGTGTTGAAAGCGTTTTATGTGGCACAAAAACCATTTTTGCCACAACATGTGGTTGTACCGAAGTCATTAAAGATTCAGACGGCTTATTTTTTAATCGTATGCAGTCTGAAACATTAAAAAACAGTTTATTATTAGCGGATAAAATGAAAAATAATAAGCAAAACAAAATCAATCAACCACAAGCAGAAATATTATATAACCCCACACTACCATACCACATAGATAAACTGTTGGAGATAATTTAATGCAATATCCTGTATATGTTATTTCATTAGCCAAAGATGAACAACGCCGCAATTCATTAAAAAAGCAATTTAATTCATACAATGAATTTCAAATTATTGACGCAGTGGAAGGCAATAAAATTGATATTCAGCAATATTTTAAATATCTTTCAGGCAGCTTATCTAAATATAATATTCTTATTAGTCCCAATGAATTAGGTTGCACGCTTTCCCATATTAAAGCCTACGAAGAATTTTTATCAAGCAATGCCGAATATTGTTTAATTTTAGAAGATGATGTAGTGGGGAATGATGAACTTATTAAAAAAGCATTTAGTTTTGTTGATAAAATACCAAAAAATTCAATAATATTATTGGGCGGAGAATATCCCAAAGCGTGGGGAAAAAAGATGAGTGATGACTTATATGCTGTTTCTCGTTATTCTTTGGAAAGAATATATAATGCACATGCCTATATTTTAGATAAACAATCTGCACAAAATTTACTGAATGTTCAAAAAGAAACAATAACTGTTGCAGATATATGGTGTTATTTATTACCACAAAAAAATATTGCTCTATATTATAGTCGTTTAATTCACCAAAATTATAATGAAAATCCCAGTAATATTGAAATTGAAAGGGATATTAAAACCAAACATCATCTTAATCCTAAAAAAATACGCGGATTAAAATATAATTTTATGCGTATTGTGGATAGATATTTTTCCGATTTTTTAATATAGCATTTAAAAGGTGAAAGAATGAACAGTCATTTATTGGGTCAAGGAAAAACCATTGTCTTCTGTGGTGTGCTTAATATTGATATTTTAATCATTGAAGAATTAAGAAATTATGGTTTTGAGGTTATTAGTATCAATGAAGAATTAGAGAAAAAATATATTTTTCATTATCCAAGCATTCGTTCATTTTTATATGCTAAATATCGTAAAATTATTTGTCATGATAAAGAAGTAAGTAGAAAAGCAAAATATCAATTTCGCCGTCAAAAGTTTCTTGATATAGTAAAAGACAAAAAACTTGATTATGCCTTGTTTTTTAGGGGAGATTTATTTGATGATGAGTTGTTGAAAGAAATTAAAAATAAAACTACTTATGGAATGATTAATTACCAATTTGATGGTTTGCACCGTTATCCTGATATATATTCAAAAATAAATATATTTAATCGATTTTTTGTTTTTGATTATCAGGATTTACATCGTTATCCTAATTTATTGCCTACTACCAATTTTTATTTTGAACCACATACCGAATTATCGAATAATGGTAAAATTTATTTTTTAGCAGTTCATCATGATAGCCGAACACATTTAATCAATCAATTTACCGCCTATGCTAAAAATAATCATTTATCATTAGATTTTAATATTGCTTTTGCAAAAAAGGAACGACAAGGTGATTATAAAACACCAGAAGTTATTAACTTTTTAAACAAAGTAATTTCTTTTAATGACAATATTGTGCGTTCGCAACAAAGTGCAATTTTGGCTGATTTTGTGATTAACGAACATAAAGGTTTATCATTTCGTGTTTTTGAAGCAATAGGGTATCAGAAAAAACTGATTACTACTAATGAAACCGTAAAATTATATGATTTTTATCACCCCAATAATATTTTTGTCTATAACGGTGAAAATCATAATGAATTAACAGAATTTTTAAAACTGCCTTATTTTCCTATTGATGAGAATATTCGTCAAAAATATTCTTTTGCAAATTGGGTTCGTTATGTTTTAGATATTCCACCCTATCAAAAAATTGAATTGCCAGAGTATTAAAATGAAAAAAGTTTCTGTAATTATCCCTTGTTATAATCATGCTCAATATATTGGTGAAACAATAGATTCTGTATTAAATCAAACATATAAAAATATAGAAATTATTGTTGTGAATGACGCTTCGCAAGATAATAGTTGTGAAGCCATAAAACAATATGTGGATAAATATCCACATATTGTGTTTATTGATGAAAAAGAAAATATAGGTGTGATTGAAGTAAGAAATAAAGCGATTGCTATGGCACAAGGAGATTATATATTACCATTGGATGCTGATGATAAAATACACCCAACTTATATTGAAAAAGCGGTGAATATTTTAGAAAACAATCCTAGAATAGGTGTGGTTTATGCCAACGCTTGTTTTTTTGGCAATCAGGAAGGTATTTGGGAATTAGAGAGTTTTAATAAAGAGAATATGTTATTTGATAATTTGGTATATGCTACTGCTTTATTTAGAAAGGCGGATTTTTGGCATGTTGGTGCATATAATAAAAATATGAGTGGTGGCTATGAAGATTGGGATTTATGGTTGTCTTTTATAGAACATCAATTTGATTTTTATCGAATTGATGAAGTTTTATTTTATTATAGAAAACACGGAGAATCTAGAAATTTAGAAGCGAAGAAAAAAGAAGATAATTTATTGAAGAATATCATCAATAATCATAATAAATTATACGCTGACTTTATATATAATTATAGATATAAATTAAAAAATATATTTAGAATAGAATATAAATATCGAAAGTACAGATTTATCTATAAAATTTTACTCACTATCGTTATTCTGCAATTATTGATTATCATAGGCTTAATTATATGAAAATACTCATTACAGGCGGTGCGGGATTTATTGGTTCTGCGGTTATTCGTTATATAATCAATCACACCGAAGACAGTGTGATGAATGTGGATAAATTGACTTATGCGGGCAATTTGGAATCTTTAACGAGTGTTGCTCATAATCCACGCTATCAATTTGCACAAATTGATATTTGTGATAAAGCAAAAATGCAACAGATTTTTGATGAATATCAACCTGATGTTGTTATGAATTTAGCAGCAGAAACGCATGTTGATCGTTCTATTGATTCGCCTGATTCTTTTTTGCAAACCAATATTTTTGGCACTTACAATTTATTGGAAATTTCTCGTCATTATTGGCAAAAATTATCCGACAAACGCCAAGAAAAATTTAGGTTTCATCATATTTCTACCGATGAAGTTTTTGGCGATTTAAACGATACAGACGCTCTTTTTACCGAAACAACGCCGTATTCGCCTAATAGTCCTTACTCGGCTTCCAAAGCGTCTTCCGACCATTTGGTGCGTGCGTGGCAACGAACTTACGGCTTGCCAACTGTGATTACCAATTGTTCCAACAATTATGGTCCTTTCCATTTTCCAGAAAAGTTAATTCCTTTGATGATTCTGAACGCTTTACAAGGTAAGCCTTTGCCTGTTTATGGGGACGGCGGACAAATTCGTGATTGGTTGTTTGTAGAAGACCATGCAAGAGCCTTGTATATTGTTGTTACACAAGGAAAAATTGGTGAAAGTTATAATATCGGTGGATTTAATGAACGCAAGAATATTGAAGTGGTGCAAACGATTTGTTCGTTGTTAGACGAGTTACGCCCACAATCGACACCATACGCTGATTTAATCTCATTTGTCAAAGACAGACCTGGACACGACAGGCGTTATGCGATTGACGCGAGTAAAATCAAATACGAATTGGGCTGGCAACCTGAAGAAACTTTTGAAAGTGGAATGAGAAAAACCGTGCAATGGTATTTGGATAGTCGCACTTGGTGGGAGAATATTTTAAACGGCAAATATCAGTTGCAAAGATTAGGAGTAGCACAATGAAAGGCATTATTTTAGCAGGTGGCAGTGGCACACGGCTTTATCCAATTACCAAAGGCACTTCCAAACAATTACTGACTGTATATGATAAGCCAATGATTTATTATCCTTTATCGGTGTTAATGTTGGCGGATATTCGTGATATTTTAATCATCACCACACCACAAGATAAAAATCATTTTATGCAATTATTGGGCGATGGCAGTCATTTGGGAATTTCTTTGCAATATGCCGAACAACCCAAACCTGACGGATTAGCACAAGCGTTTTTAATTGGTGAAAAATTTATCGCTGATGACAAAGTGAGTTTGATTTTGGGCGATAATATTTTTTATGGACAAAGTTTTACGCAAACGCTACAAAATGCGGCAAAAAATTCAGGAGCAACGGTTTTTGCCTATCAGGTGAAAGACCCTGAACGCTTTGGCGTGGTTGAATTTGATGAACATTTTCACGCCAAAAGCATAGAAGAAAAACCGCAAAATCCCAAATCCAAATATGCGGTTACGGGTTTATATTTTTATGATAATCAAGTGGTTGAATATGCCAAAAGCCTAAAACCGTCCGCTCGTGGCGAGTTGGAAATCACCGACTTAAATCAAATTTATTTGCAAAATGGCATACTCAGTGTGCAAATTTTGGGTCGTGGTTTTGCTTGGTTAGATACAGGTACCTATGAAAGTTTGCACGAAGCGTCGTCCTATGTGCGAACGGTGCAGCATGTGCAGAACACCAAAATCGCTTGTTTAGAAGAAATCGCTTGGCGTAAGGGCTGGATTGATATTCAGCAATTAGAAAAACTTGCGTTGCCAATGAATAAAAACAGTTACGGCAAATATTTATTGCATTTAATCGAAGAGAATAAAAATTAACAACAGGCAGCCTGAAACGCTTTCAGGCTGCCTGAAACACGATATACGAAAGAATGATTGATGAATTTTTTAATTACAGGAGCAGGTGGTCAAGTGGGGCAGGAGTTGCAAAAATTACTGCCCCAAGCAAATGCTTTAACGCATAGCCAATTAGACATTAGCGATATTTCTGCTGTACGCAATGCTGTGCAAGCGTTTAAGCCCCACGCCATTATCAATGCAGCGGCTTATACGGCAGTGGATAAAGCCGAAGAAGAAGTGGAAAAAGCCTATTTAATCAATCATATAGGTGCGAAAAATTTGGCGATTGCGTCAGAAGAACAGAATGCCATTTTGCTACATATTTCAACGGATTATGTTTTTGACGGCAAAAAAACAGAACCCTATGGCGAAACAGATGCCAGCAATCCGCAAAGCGTTTATGGCAAAAGCAAATTATTGGGCGAACAAGCCATTTTGGAACATTGCGAAAAAGCGATGATATTAAGAACAGCGTGGGTTTTTGGCAGATATGGCAAAAATTTTGTCAAAACAATGTTAGGTTTAGGCAAAACACACAGTCATTTACGCATTGTTGCCGACCAATTTGGCTCGCCGACAGAAGCACAAGATATAGCAAACGCGTTGATTTGTATGGCAAAAAATCCGCAATTTGGCATTTATCATTACAGCGGTATGCCCTATGTTTCTTGGTTTGAATTTGCACAAAAAATTTTTCAGGCAGCCCACAATCAAGGCATTCTGCACGCTCCGCAATTAGAAGCCATTACCAGCGAAGAATATCCCACGCAGGCAAAACGCCCTAAAAATTCACGCTTAAATTTAGAAAAAATAAACAATGCCTTTGGCATTGAAGCGTGCGATTGGCAACAGCATTTACAAGATTTAAGGAAATATCTATGAACATTATTGATACCAACATTCCCGATGTCAAAATTTTACAACCGCAAATTTTTGGCGATGAACGCGGTTTTTTTATGGAAACCTTTCGAGCAAATTGGTTTTATGACCATGTTGCACCCAAAACCTTTGTGCAAGAAAACCATTCCAAATCCAAAAAAGGCGTTTTGCGGGGTTTGCACTATCAAAGCGAAAATCCACAAGGGAAATTAGTACGCGTCATTCACGGTGAAGTTTTTGATGTTGCAGTGGATATGCGACAAAGTTCAAAAACTTTTGGTCAATGGACTGGCGTTATTTTAAGTAGCGACAATAAAAAACAATTTTGGCTGCCTGAAGGTTTTGCACACGGATTTTATGTTTTAAGTGAAACCGCAGAATTTATTTACAAATGCACAGATTATTACAATCCAAAAGCCGAACATTCATTACTGTGGAACGATGCAACTGTCGCGATTGACTGGCAATTATCAACAGAACCTTTATTATCCCCCAAAGATTTGGCAGGAAAAAATTGGCAAGACGCTTGGAAATTTGCGTGATGTATTGTCTGTTAAATGGTTTCAGGCAGCCTGAAAAGATTTAACGAAACAATAACCATAAAATATAAAAAATAGAAATGGGTAATAATATACCTAATATTTTTATAATGTTTAAATATCTTCTTTTTTTATGTGAAGCCTTTTGTAGTTCTTTCATAAGACTGGATAAATCTTGCAGATTTTGTTCTAAATTTTTTTCCATACTTTGAGCATAACTGATTAAATATTGATACGGTAATACACGATTAATTTTATCTTGTGTGATTTCGATTTGCGGAAAACTCGATATTTTATTGATAAAATGGCTTAATAAATAGTCTTTTTTATCAATATGTTGTATAAATTTTAAATTTTCTTGATAACCTGTTTCTATTTCGTGTGCAATTTCTTCTGCACTTTTTTTAGTTTCGCAGTCGCGACCTGAAAAATTATAATGCCGTGCTTGGCCATAATTTTCTGCATTTAAATAACCACAACCGCCAAAATGGTCATAAATATATACTGCTTTACCACATAAAATACCATATTGAATACTTTTGCCAATGCTTATTAAACAATCATATTGTTTAATGATTTCAGGTGTAATCCATATAGGCTGTTTTTGTAGTCCAAATATATCAACGGTGTATTTTTTTTGTAAAATTTTAACGGCTTCTAATATTTCAGGCGGAATATGATTGGAAATAACGGCAATTTTTTGCAAAGGTGTATGTGTGTTAGAGGCTAAATATTCATCAGGAGCGGCATTATGTGATACAGTAATGTTCTCTTGTGCAATGCCGTTGTCAATCAATTTATCTTTTGTTTCAGGGCTATTTGCAATAAAATAGGCTCCCAATTCATTCACCAAAGGAGAAGATGCCAATTCTATGGGCAGAAAAGGGGATAAATGCACGGAAAATAAACGAGTTTTACACGGCTTTAATTGTGGAAGCAAAGATAAAAATTGTAAATGTTGTCCCCAAATGAAGTCAAATTCTTCGATTTTAATTTGCGTTATATCTGTTGTAATATCTTGTGTTTGAAAATGTTTTTGTATAGGCATACCTATATTTTGAGCAAACACAATAACACGATGATTATGTTTTTTAAAGTAATCATATAACTCAAATATTTGTTTTTCTGAACCAGCGTACTGTTGCAAGTTTCGTGTTAAAAGTAGGATATTCATTTTGTTAAAGTTTTATAGTTGTTCCATTTATATTTCGGGAACAATAGACCGAATGCTATCACAAAAGTTACACAATTTTTGTGATTTTCAAACTAAAACCCATTCTCCACAATAATTTCACCAGCGACTCGGTTGCGGTGCATTTGGTAG
Source organism: Neisseriaceae bacterium (assembly GCA_017508845.1). Taxonomy (GTDB): domain Bacteria; phylum Pseudomonadota; class Gammaproteobacteria; order Burkholderiales; family Neisseriaceae; genus RGIG9985. The sequence continues at coordinate 7,943 of JAFWRB010000143.1, forward strand.
CCTAATTCTTTTAACGCTTGTAGCGTGTCTTCCACCATTTGCGGATTGCCGCACACCATAAACCGCGTATCTTGTTTTGTCCATTTAAAGTCGCAGGCGTTTTCTAATTGTTTGTTTTTCAGCAATTCTGGAATGCGTTTTTGTAAGTCGTTTCCTGTTTCGCGTGTGGTAATCGGAATATATTGAAATTGTTGATGATATTCGCCCACTAATGGGTCATCTGCCAAGCCGTTTTTCAGGCTACCTGAAAAGATTAGGTCATCGGCATACGACACGCTATGTACCAACACCATTTTTTCAAAACGAGAACGAATTTCAGGCTGCCTAATATGCGATAAAAATGGGGCAATGCCTGAACCTGTGGAGAGCATAACTAATTGTTTTCCATCAACAAATCTTTGTGGTAAGAAAAAACCTGTGGCGTTGTTGTCTAATAAAACCGCATCACCTGTTTTTAGATGGCACAAATATTCGCTCATTTCGCCGTTTTGGATTAGCACGGCGAAGTAGTCAAGCGTATCGGCGTATTCGGGCGACATAATCGAATAGGCTCGCCAAATAAAGCCGTTATTGCATTGAAAACCCAAACGCGAAAACTGCCCTGCGGCAAAGCGGTAGGCAGCAGGGCGGGTAATCGAAAAGGTCATCAGTTTGTCTGAATGGCGTTTCACCCACAAAACGGTTTGTTCGCTAAATTTTTCTTGTTTCATTGCATCATAAAAATGAGTGTGTTTGCCGTTATTGTAATGTACAATACACACTTTTTTAAGAGGAAAAAACAATGATTACACTTACAGAGCGTGCCGCAACGCATATTCGCAATTTTTTAACCAAACGCGGTAAAGGAGAAGGCGTGCGAATTGGCGTGAAAACCAGCGGCTGTTCGGGTATGGCTTATGCTTTGGAATTTGTGGATACGCCAGACGAAGCAGACCGCGTATTTGAAAGTTTTGGCGTAAAAGTGTTTGTTGATAGCAAAAGCCTGCTTTATTTAGACGGTACTGAATTAGACTATGTCAAAGAGGGCTTGCAAGAAGGATTTAAGTTTGACAATCCCAATGCCCAAAACACCTGTGGTTGTGGCGAGAGTTTTCATGTGTAAGATTTTTCAGGCAGGCTGAAAAAGCACTTGAACAAACGGATATTTTTATATTATAATCGCCCGCTTGTTTTAATGAAGTGTAGGCACAATCCCTGCACCCGTAATTTTTAAGGAAATCACAATGAAAACAGATATTCACCCAAATTATCACGATGTTGCCGTAACTTGTTCTTGTGGCAACACATTTACCACCCGTTCGGCAATGGAAAAAGACGCATTCCATGTGGAAGTATGTTCCGAGTGCCACCCATTCTACACAGGCAAACAAAAAATTGTCGATAGCACAGGTCGCGTAGATAAATTCAATCAAAAATTTGGCAATATGTTCAAACGATAAAATTTTTGTAGGTTCATTAAAACACGGTGTTGGCTTACACGCACCGTGTTTTTTGTCTATAATAACACACGCTTTCAGGTTGAAACTTTTGCTCAAAAGATTTCATCATTTTGTGTCTCACGCACAATCTTACCGATTATTTCAGGCTGCCTGAAAAACAATAAAAACAAGAGGTTGAACAAAATGAAAATCAATAAATCGTCCAATTTTATTTTAATTTGGATTTTGGCATTTATGTCGGCGTTAGCCCCATTGGCTACCGATATGTATTTGCCGTCTATGAGTGCGGTGCAAGATTCTTTTCAGACCACGCAAGCGAGTGTGCAACTGTCGATTACGGTATTTTTTGTGGCGTTTGCGTTTGGGCAACTTTTGTATGGTCCGATTAGCGATGCGTTAGGTCGGCGTAAGCCTTTGATTTTTGGAATTATTATTTACACTGTTGCCAGTTTTGCTTGTGCGGCGGTTAATTCCATTCATCTTTTTGTTTTATTACGATTTTTACAAGCATTGGGCGGTTGTGCGGGCGTGGTGATTGCTCGGGCGATTATCAACGATAAATTCGATATAAAACAAGGGGCGTCCGTGATGGCGATTATGATGATGATCGGCTCGCTTGCCCCTATGCTGGCACCGTCTGTGGGCAGTTTTATTGTACAATTTGCGTCTTGGCATGTGATTTTTGCCTTATTGGGCATTTTCGGCTTAATGTTATTGGCAATGATGTTATGGGGGCTGCCTGAAACCGCCAAATTAGACAATAATGCGTCTTTTAATTTGCTTTCGGTATTAAAAAACTATGCGTCTATTATTCAAGACAGCTGTTTTATGATATTGGTTTTAACTTTTGCTCTGCCATTA
>JAFWRB010000144.1 GCA_017508845.1 Neisseriaceae bacterium
ATGCTATCATAACACGAGAGATAAGTTAAACCTAATAAAACAGCGTATTTATGAATATAAATGTTGTAATTTAGGTATGAAAAATTTTTCAGGCAGCCTGAAAATATTATTTTTTATATGAAAAACAATGTATTATAAATAATTGAACAGTTTTCAGGCAGCCTGAAAACAAATTAGAAAGAAATAAATGAACACAATCACCATTGAAAGTTTAGACGAACACGGGCGTGGGGTAGGGCATTTGGACGGTAAAGTGTGCTTTGTGGCAAACGCTTTGCCCAAAGAAGTGGTTAGCGAATGGCACATCACACGCAACAAAAAAAATTTCATCGAAATGGACGCGTTGGGCATTAAAAAACCGTCTGCCATTCGTGTTAGCCCACATTGTCCGCATTTTGGTGTGTGCGGCGGCTGTTCCTTGCAACATATTGAACTATCCGCCCAAGTGGCAATGAAACAACGCGTTTTGGAAGACGCATTGCGGCATATCGGCAAAGTCAAACCGCAAAAAATCTTGCCTGCGGTGTATGGCTTAAAGACAGGCTACCGTTTTCGTGCCAGAATGTCGGTGAAATATGTTGCCAAAAAAGGCGGCGTTTTAGTGGGCTTTCACGAAAAAGCGTCCCCATTTGTTGCAGATATGACACAATGCCCAAATTTACCACGCCATATTTCCGATTTAATTATGCCACTGCGTGAAATGATTAACCGCTTGTCTATTCGTGATAAATTGCCGCAAATCGAATGGGCAGTGGGGGCAAGCGTTACCATTATGGCGTTTCGCATTATGGACGATTTAACGGAAAACGACAAAACCATATTGCGTCAATTTATCAATCAATATCAATCAGATAAACATCCTTTGCAACTGTGGTTACAACGCGGTAAAGCCGATACACTCGCACCTTTTTATCCTGAAAATATGCCTGTGTTGTCTTATCGGCTCCCTGAATTTGATTTGGAAATGCCCTATCAGCCCACAGAATTTACGCAAGTCAATCACCGTGTGAATGAAGTGATGATGAGCCGTGCTATGGCTTTATTGCAACCGACAGCAGGCGATAAAGTGGCTGATATGTTTTGCGGTTTGGGCAATTTTTCTTTGCCGATTGCACGATGCGGGGCAGAAGTCTTGGGTGTAGAAGGTTCAGACGCACTTGTTGCAAGAGCCAAACAAAACGCCGAATTGAACGGTTTATCGCATTTATGTTCGTTTCAGGCTGCCAATTTATTCAAACAAAACGAAATCGACATACAAAAGTGGCAAAAATACAACAAATGGCTGATTGACCCGCCAAGAGATGGGGCGTTTGAACTCTTAAACGCACTTTCAGGCAGCCTGAACACGCCACAAAGAATAGTGTATATCTCTTGCAAACCAGCCACACTCGCACGGGACGCAGAAGTATTGCAGGCACAGGGTTATATGCTTAAAGCCGCAGGGGTTTTGAATATGTTTGCCCACACTTCGCATGTTGAATCCATCGCATTATTTGAAAAAAATATTGAGTAAAAAACAGCATATTGTGATATAGTCGCACGAATGTTGTTTAGGGAAGCAACGAAAAATTAGGGGAACTATCAAAATGGCAACAGTGTTGTATGATGACGGCAATCACAAATGTATTGCCTTTACTGAATTAGTGCAGGGTGAGGGCGTGCAAGCCAATCAATTCGCCATTTGTAACAACGGCGAGGGTATGTTGTTAGACCCAGGCGGCAACCTGACTTACAAACACCTTTTGGCAGAAATGGCAGACTTTTTCCTGCCATCGCACTTAAAATATGTCTTCGCATCGCACCAAGATCCAGACATTGTGGCGTCCGTGAATGGCTGGTTGTTAATTACAGACGCACAAATCTTGGTTGCCAGTGAGTGGGAACGCTTTATTCCCCATTTTTGCCTAAAAGGGGCAACTGTGGGTAGAATGACACCTATTCCGTATGAAGGTATGGATGTTGAAGTGGGCGGTGTTGCACTCAAAATCGTGCCAGCCCATTACTTACACACCATAGGCAATTTCCAAGTATATGACCCTGTCAGCAAAATTTTATTTTCAGGCGATATTGGTGCGTCTTTGGTGTCAGGCGAAGAAGCAGGCGGTGTGTGGGAAGACTTTGACGAATTTCTCACGCGTGGCAGCGGATTAGGCTTTCATCAACACTATATGTCGGGCAACAAAGCCTGTCGCGTATGGGTTGAAAAAGTGCGTCAATTAGATATTGAATGGATTGTGCCGCAACACGGTGCGTCTTTCAAAGGCAAGCCAATGGTAGAAAAATTCTTAAATTGGTTTGAAAATTTACAATGTGGCTTGGATCTCCTGTAAAATAGACGACTTTCAGGCAGGCTATATTGAATATTTCAAGTGGGTTCAACCCATTTTGAAGGGGATTTTAGATGATATTTGTAATTGCTCTTGTTGCGTTACTGGTTGTTTTGGTTGGTGTTTTCTTTGCATTTAAGAAAATGACGCACCAGCCTGAAAAGCCTGAACGCAAAAGTTCAATCGACTACGACACGCCACCGTTGCGTGATAAAGTTGCAGACAGTTTGGATATGCCGCCGCCACCCACAGCGGCAGACGCAGTTGCACCCGTAGCAGCCGCTCCTGCACCTACGGCGGCAGATGGCTTTGACGAAGTCCAAATCGAAAAAACCTTTGAATTGGGCGATGACGCTTTTGGCGGTGCCGAAGTTTCTACCGTGTCCGAAGCCGAAGTTGATGATTTAACCGAATACAAAGTCTATAAACAGTTTGGTTACTACGACAAAGCCGCAAAATCCCTGAATGGCTATCTTTCCCTTTTGGAAGAAAAACCCAAAGAATTGGTGTTCGAGTTGTGCGGTATGTACTTGGAAATTGGCGATGTCGATACATTCGTTCAAGCCCTGCGTGATTACGAAGACACATTTGAACGCGGCGAATTAGAAGAAGTTACTAAAATGGCTTTTGAATTAGAGCCAAACAACTTGGACTTGCGGGTATTTGCCGAAGAACGCTTGGGCTGGGATGTCAATTTAGTTGCCCGCTCAATCGTTAAAGAAGACCGCATTGTTGAACCTTCTCAAGCCAAAGAAGACACAGTCGCCAAAGACGATTTGGACGAATTTGCCAAAACACAACAAACCCGACAAAGTACAGGTCGCGAATCGTATTTTGCCAAGTTGGAAGCAGGCAAACAGTTGGTTAAAGGTTTCAAAGGCGTTTCCGACATTACCCCAGACGAACGAGAAACCGTCATCGCATTCTCATCACGCGAAAAAGCCGCACGGCTTTTGGGTAAAGAAATCGACTATGTTTCATCGGTTAATCTGTATAACAAAGCGATTTCTAACGCCAAACGCCCAGCGTCCATTGCGATTGACGCACTTAATTCCGACCACACCAATCAAAATATCAATAACTACGCCGAACACTTATGGAATTTGTATTCCGTATTGGGTCGTTACGGTCGATTGGTGAAAGAAAAAATGTTGGGCTGGGGTTCATCACTGGGACAACACCCATTGTTTGATGAATTAGAAAATGCACCAAATGAAGTTGAACTCAAAGAATTGGGCATTAAATACGGCTATATTGGCGAAAGTGCCAGCACCGTTAAATCGCGTATGCAAGCATTAGTGGTTGAAGACCGCAAACAAGAAATGCGTCAAGCCACCAATGAAATTGAAGGCATTATTCAGGAAGCCGATTCTCAATTAGAATACGGTCAAATTGATGACGCAATCAAAACATTGGAAGACGGTGTATTTGCTCATCGACAAGAGGCTCAACTTTACACAATGCTGTTGGATTTATACGAACGCTCTGAAAACTGGAAACGCTTTGAAGATTTCTCGATTAAAGTGCGTTCGGACAATATTGATTTGCCCGAAGATGTAATTGTGGCTTTGAGTAACTTAACGCAACGAATGAATGAAGGGCGGGTGAAATAATGCAATCCCAATTAGTTGCCAAAAATGTTTTGTTAGTCGGTATGGACGACAAAAAAACAGCCGTATTTCGTATGGCGTTCAAAATGCACGCTGCGGTGAAATACGCCATTGTAGAACAAGGGAATGACGCACAATTAGCCATTGTCGATGTTGATGGTGCGGAAGGTGTGCAAACTTGGCACACATTCAAACAGGACTTTCCCGATTTGCCTGCAATTTACACTTCGGTGAATGAACCCGAATTTCCTGTGCATTATTTGCCCAAACCCGTGAAAATCGAGGCTTTGTTCCCATTGATTAAAGCCTTAATGCGTGGTGAAGGTCTTTATAATCCTGACCAAAAACGCATTGAACGCGAAAAAGCAGAAGCAGAACGCCATCGTTTAAATTTGGAACGCAAACTCAAAGAAAAAGAACAAGGCGTAGAACACCAAGATCAGTTTGTGGTGCGTAAGTTTCAACGCAAAGAACAACTGCCCACAGCCAATATTCGCAAATTCAATGCCGAACATGGGCTTTTAGGTGCTTTGCGGGTGATTTGTCGCCAAAACAAAGACGCGGCTTTGGTGTTTGAAAACAAACCGTTATTGGTTGCATTTCCTGCTATTCAAAAAATTCTATTGGCAGTTTCGCCCGATGACTTGAAAAAATTGTGCGAAAACGACAATGCCCAAATCAGCATTAAATACATTGCCGACAATCCGACTTGGCGTAAAAATGCCAAAGTGAGTTTCGAATCTTGCTTATGGCAATTTGCACTTTGGACTTGTCGTGGCAGATTGGTTTCCGAAATTCTGCCCGATACAATGGTTCGTCTCAAAGGCTGGCCGAATTTAACTCGTTTGGCACATATTTCAGATGCCATGCGTTTGTCTGCTTTTATGACACAAACCACTGCCAATCTTCATATTCTGTATAAAATCTTGCGTGTCGAACTCAAAGACTTGTTAGATTTTATTGCTGCCACTTATATGGTCGGTTTATTAGCGGCTGACCCAGAAACCATTCAAGCGATGACACAAAAATTTGACGGCAAATCGCCTTTGTCCGAAAAAGTGCAAGGCAACGGTTTGCAAGAAGACGGTATTGTGGTGCGACAAAAATATCGTGCGCAAAACACAGGTATGTTGCAACGCTTGATGAGCCGTTTGGCAGTCAAAGAATGATTATTCATTAAGGAAGTTCAATTATGGTAGAAAGTAAAATTATTTTCACAGGACCTGTTGGCGTAGGGAAAACGACTGCCATTTCAGCCATTAGTGATGAGCCGCCGATTAAAACAGACGCACATGCGTCCGATATGACGCTGGCACGCAAAGACCACACCACAGTGGCAATGGACTATGGCGTGATTCACTTGGACGAAGAAACCAAAGTCCATTTATACGGTACACCAGGTCAAGAACGCTTTGATTTTATGTGGGAAATTTTAAGTACAGGTGCTTTGGGTTTGGTGTTGATGTTAGACAACACGCGTCCCACACCACTGAAAGACTTGGAATTTTTCTTGGACGCATTTAAAGATTTGTTGGCTTACGCACCAGTAGTGATTGGTGTTACAAAAATGGACATACAACAATCGCCCACGATTGCAGTTTATCAACATTATTTGGCAGACAAAAAACTCAACATTCCCGTGTTTGAAGTTGATGGTCGTGAGCCGAATGATGTGAAACACTTGGTTGTGGCACTGTTGTTTTCCATTGACCCAGGATTAGAGGTGTAAAAAACTATGGAAACTAATCTTTCATTACAAACGCAGTTGTACCCAAAAGTTACGGCGGCGGGTGCATATTATGCGATTTCTGGGACACAGCAAAACCCCAGTCGTACGCTGTTGCATGGCATTTTAAAAGCGACTGACCCCGAGCCTGTGAGCGAGGCATCACTGTTGAAGTGGTCGGGTTCAGACAATTACGAATCTGCCATTAACTTGTTGTATCGTCTGCAACGCTTGGAATTTTTGTATGGCGAGGAAACGCCTACCGTTATTCCACAAGATAATCTGGAAAACAGGCTGCCTGAACTGTTAGCACAACTATCAGACACCAGCAAAGCCTTGATTGCCGATGATAACGGTTTGTATTATGCCTGTGCAGGATTTCACCACGAATCGGCAGAAGAAATTGCTGCATTAGCGGGCGAAGTGGCTCGTTTATCCGAGCAACACGCCTTGTTGATTAAAAACAACCTGAACATCAACCAAAACTCGTGGGCAGTGTGCGACCCGGCAGGACGCAGTGAATTAGCCTTTTTCCCTATGTATTTAGGTGAAAACAAACTGATTTTGGTGATTGGCGGCACGCCACAGTTGCAAAACGACAACTTTGTCGAATTGGTGCAAGTGCTGTATCGCCGTTACGGTTAAAATGATTTGGTTTTTTGAACTTTAATTTAGGACTTTGATTTTTTTGGAGATTGAATTATGCGTGAGCAAATGTTGAAATCCATTTTGAGCGATTTGAATGGTTCATCGGCAGACATCGAGGCATCAGCCATTATTTCTGCTGACGGTTTAACAATGGCGGCTTTGTTGCCACAAGATGTAGATGAGGACCGTGTTGGTGCGATGGCTGCCGCTATGTTGGCTTTGGGCGAACGCACAGCGAGAGAACTCAACCGTGGCGATTTAGAGCAAGTGATGGTAAAAGGTTCTAACGGCTATATTTTGATGACCCATGCGGGTTCGGATGCCGTATTAACCGTTATTGCTCGTGAAGGTGCGAAGTTAGGCTTGATTTTCTTGGATGCCAAACGCGCCGCTCGCAATATTGTCGAAATTCTGTAATTTTTTCTATTTTAAGACAGTTAGCGACAAAAACCTTTGCTCTTTTAATAGGGCAAGGTTTTTGTTGTTTGTTTTTTTTAAAACGATTTCAGGCAGCCTGAAAACTCAAATGTTTTCTTTTTCCATTCACGCACGGCGTTAATGCGTGCTGTGCGGATTTGTTCGGGTAGTTTGGATTTATCTTCGCATTGTTGAACAATTTTTTGAATATCAATCTCTTGGCAGATTTTCAAAATGCTTTGCCAGTAGTCAAATTGGGGGTAGGGGGCGTGTTCAAATGTTAATCTACCCCTTGTGTCTGCAAAACCGATTTTTACGGCGGATATAAATCTTTGCACCTGCCTGAAAGCGTCTGTTTGGTGCAGAATATCCACAATCGTGGCAGGACGCAGTTCGTTTAATGAGTGAAATTTGCCATGATATTCAACTACAAGCAGGGCGAGTTTGGCACAATCTTTTGGCACATTCAGGCGTTTATTTAAGGTTTTAACCGGTTTTATGCCTGCTTTTTCGTGTCCGTGGTGTTTGGGCAGAATGTCGCTTGGCGTTAAGGCTTTACCCAAGTCGTGCGTGAGTGTGGCGTAGCGTTCAGGCAGGCTGAAATTGTGTTGTGCGGCGTAATCTAACGCCATCATTGTATGCATGGCACAGTCGATTTCGGGGTGATAATCCGCTCGTTGTGGCACGCCGTAAAGTGCGTTAATTTCGGGCAAAATTATTGACAACGCACCACATTCTTTTAACACAGCAAACATTTTAGACGGCGTTTTTTCCATTAAACCGCGTGCGATTTCCTGCCAAACTCGCTCTGGCACTAATGCTGACACTTCGCCATTTTCAACCATTGTTTTCATTAAGGCTTTGGTTTCAGGGGCAACCTGAAAACCGTAGCGAGCCGCAAAGCGAGCCGTGCGTAAAATGCGAACAGGGTCTTCGCAAAAGGCTGGGCTAACATGGCGTATTATTTTGTTTTGTAAGTCTTTTTTTCCTCCAAATGGGTCAATCAGGCAGCCTGAACTATCTTCTGCCATAGCGTTAATGGTTAAATCACGGCGTGATAAATCGTCTTCAAGCGTAACTTGGGACGAAGTATCAAAGGCAAAACCAGCGTAACCCTTTGCCGTTTTTCGTTCCGTGCGTGCTAACGCATATTCTTCGTGTGTTTTGGGGTGCAAAAACACTGGAAAATCCCGCCCCACAGGCAAAAAGCCTTGTGTAATCAATTCTTGTGCTGATGAGCCAACGACAACCCAGTCGCGGTCTTGAACAGGTAAGCCTAACAACTTATCGCGAACCGCTCCGCCCACTAAATAAATTTGTACCATTTTGTTGATATTTTTGATGATATGTGTGAATTATATTTGATTTTTGCGTTGCGTTGTTTGTGGGCATTTGTTTCAGGCAGCCTGAAATTGCTTCACTGTTGATTAACTGCCTGTTCAATTTTGGCTTGTGCGGTTTCGATTTTTTCTTCGCATTGCTGCATAATTTCTTCTACTGAACCCAAATGCCATACAATAGGTGCTTGTATGGAAAAGGTAACCGTGCCAGGATATTTTAAAAATGAATTTTTCGGCCAAAATAAACCGCTATTAACTGCCACTGGCACAATGTTCATTTGTAATGCTTGTGCCATACGTGCCGCACCTAATTTGTATTTACCTTTTTCGCCTGGTTTAATGCGTGTGCCTTCGGGAAAAATGGTTATCCAAAAGCCTTTGTCTTTGCGTTTTTTGCCTTGTTCTAATATTTGTTTTGTGGCTTTGGCGGGTTTTTTGCGGTCAATGGCAATCGGACTCATCAGCATTAAGCCTTGCCCGAATACGGGAATATAAAAAAGTTCTTTTTTTAATACAAACACTTGGCTTGGGAAAATGGCTTGCAACGCCAGCGTTTCATAGCCTGACTGATGTTTGCAGCAGACAATAGACGGCGTGTCAGGAATATTCTCCAAGCCTTCGATTTGGTATTTTAAGCCGATAACGCTTTTTAATAAGCCGACTACACCTTTTGCCCACACCGTTCCTATGCTGTGGCGAAGCCGTGCAGGCAAAACCGCCGACAGCAGTAAAACCACAAAAAAGAATAGGGTGTGCAGGCTAAATAATAACCAAAAAATTAAGTTTTTAATCACTAACATAGCGTTTTTTAAGTTTCAGGCTGCCTGAATTTTCAGGCAGCCTGAAATATCAAAATACAACA
>JAFWRB010000014.1 GCA_017508845.1 Neisseriaceae bacterium
AGTAATTACCAACAAAAATGTGGTTTTTTATTTTTGAGTCAATTTATTGAACATTATAACAATTTGGTAAATGATAATAGAATATTGAATATTATAATAACAGTATTAAAAACCCATTTTTGTTTCTTGAAAAACAAAAATTATATACAGCAACATTTTTTTCAATTTGAAAAACTTTTAAGTAAATACTGAATAATGAAATAAAAGGTAAAAATATATATTTCAAAAATTTAGGTAGTTTATTTGTTTCGTCTTTACTGTATTGAATAATATTGCTATAAGGCGAAACTGTCCAGCAATTAGTTGGATAAATTTTATCCACAATAGTTAAGGGAATTTTATATTGATGAAAATGATAAGTTTCATATTTTGCTGAAATATTTTTGAACAATGTATTAAATGAATATTGTTCAAAAAGTTTTACTATATTTCGGCTTAATTGTTCCATCAATCTTCTCCATTATATTCTATATCGTAAGTTGATATGGCTGATAAGTTTTGTTTTTGTTGCCATGCTTTAAGATTTAATTCGGCAAATGATAAGCCTGCGGCATAAAAGGGAAGATTGCTTAAAACATCTTCGGATTGTCTAAAATCTTGCCATAATTTTTTAAATTGTTTATTTTTTATTGCGGATAAGGAGAATAATAAAGGCAAAGATAAACCAATGCGTAAAGGTTTTGTTTTTGTGCTACCTGAAAACGATAATTCTTTGTTATTGTTTATTTTCAGGCTGCCTGAAAATATATGCAAACCGCTGGTTGAACGCGGATTGCATTCTAAAACCCATAAATTGTTTCCGTCATCAATAAAATCAAAAGCGGCTTGTCCTGTAAAATTAAGAGATTGGCAAAATTTTTGGGCAAAGTTTTCCATTCGCTCATCAGTAATGGGTTCAAAAAAAGAAGCAGCAGCGTTGTTAATCAGCCATTTAGGGCGATAGGCAGAATGGGCAATTAGGCGACCATTTTGTGCGATGAAAAAATTACATAAACTTTCTCCTTGAATATACTCTTGCATAACCCATTGTCTTTTTTCTGAAATTTCTAATTTTTGACAATTTGCAGGGCAAATATTTCTAATAACGGTTTGTCCAAAACGAGAAAATACTGGTTTTAAAACGGAGCGTTTTTCATTAAAAACAATATCGTCATATTTTTGAATCAATTTGGTTTGTGGAAAGGCAATTTTTTCGCATTGTGGCAGTAATTCAAAGAAATGATATTTATGATGAAGTTGAAATAATATTTCTTTGGGCGGCATAAAACATTTTTGCCGTTCTTGCACGCTTAAATCTAATTGTGCTAACCAAAAAATATCTTCACAAGTGGGAATAACAAAATCCACTTGTGCAATTAGTTCTTTCATTTGTTTTTGATATTGTTGAAAGTCTTTTTTTATTTCAGGCAGCCTGAAATAATGAATATTGGGAATAAATCTGCCAATAGGAAAACGAAAACGATCGCAACCGATAATTTGATTATCTGATGATTGAAATAATTTTGCCCATTCTATTGAAACAGGAGCACGAAGTAAGGTAATTAAAATATTCATTTTTTTAACCTACAAATTCGGTGAAATTTTTGATGTAATGGCGGTTCGGTATATTCTAAAAATTCTAAATGAAATGGTTTGATTTTTAATTTTTCAAAAAGTTGATTGAGTGCCAATGAAATATCATTGATTAAATCATTATTCATCGGTTTTAAATATATTTTCAGGCTGCCTGAAACTTGTTCTACACGATATTCTTGTGGCGGTTGTTTTAAGCCGACTATGGTGTTGCGAATGAAATCTGGATATAAATCAAATAGTTGCCCATTTTTCGTTTGTGCGATGAGTATGTCATCGCACCTGCCTTCAATTTTTTTAATTCGTGCAAAAACGCTGCCGCAAGGACAGGGGGCATCGCAGGCGGTGAGAATGTCGTTTAGGCGATAACGAATGACAGGCTGGCTTTCGCGGTTGAAATCCGTGATAATGGGGCTGAATCTGCCGTTTTGTTTATCAATCCAGTCGCGTTCAATATAAACTGCATCTTCGTTTAAATGCAAATTCCCATATTCACACGAATGAGCCAAAAAGCCTTCTGTGCATTGATAGGCTTGAAATACAGGCTGCCTGAAACGCTTTTCAATTTGTTCCTTTGCGTCATCTTCCAAAACTTCGGCAACCGAGATGATTTTTTTAGGGCTAATGTGTAAATCTTCCATTTGTGCCAAGCGTTTTAACGCATTAGCAGGCATAATCAGAATATCTGGTTGTTGTTGATTTAATTTTTCAATATGTTGTATAAGCGGTTGAAATAAATCGTAAAATTTAAAATCAATCAAACGACTATTGACGCTGTGATACAAATGACTGTCCGCTCGCAAGAAAAAGGCGATTTTGCGGTGTTTGAAATAGGGTTTAGGCAACATTCGTTTTAAGATATAGCCTGCCCACAAGGCACATTCGTCTTGCGATACCAAGAAAATACCACGATTGCCGCTTGTGCCTGATGATAAACCAATTGCAATATCACTCTGTTTGCTCCTAAAAACAGGCGAGAAATCTCGGCTTTTTTCTGCGGTTATGGCAATATTAAAGGCTTCTTCATTTGTAATGCCAACAGTGTTAATTTGATTAAAATTTGCCATAAAAATGGCTTTATCAATAATTGGATAATCTTCTAAATTCAATGAGTTGGGATAAAATTTATCTTTATGTGTGGATAATAAATGGCGTAATTTTTTTTGCTGAAATTGACGAAGTTTTTCAATATCTGTCCAATGTTTTGTTTGCAAAAAAGATTGCAGTATTTTTAATTTAGATATTTTCATTTGTTCGTCCATAATTTAGATAAAGTTTTTTCGCAATGCGTGGGAATAATCAATAAATCTTGATTATGCTGTGAAAGTATTTGTAAATTTTTGAGCGTTTGTCTAAATTGTGCATAGTTATCCATCACCAATGATGATAATAAATGCGGTTCTCTTTTTTCAGTAATGTTTTCTATTTGCCAAGCAGCGTCTGCAATTAAAAATACATTTTCGGTTAAAATACCAAAATGACCCATCGCATGCCCTGCTAATTCAATAGCGATAATTCCATTAGCAAGTTTATATCCAGTTTGAAATGGACGCATATCTGGCGGTAAGTTAATTTGTTGAAAATCTTCAATAAATTGTATTCGTTGTTCAAAATCATCAGGTAATAATGATGGTAAAAATCCTTTGCGTAATTTGGCAAAACGACTTTGTTTATTTTTGGCAAAATCAAACGCTTTCTTAGAACAAATAATTTCAATTTCTGGAAAATCTTTTAAGCCTGCAATATGGTCAGCGTGTAAATGTGATAAAAATATTTTGGAAATGGTGTCAGCCTTATCACCTAATTGTTGTTTTAACGATGGTTGATTAAAAACCACTGGCGTAGTGAGTGCGTATAATTTTTCAGGAAAATGTGCCGTTGCGGTTTTAAAATACTCGGCATAACCTGTATCAAACAACATACCGCCGTCTGCGTGAATATGTGCCGCCATTGCGGGAAAAGAAATGGGACGCAAACTGCCGCCACGACAGGCAATACATTCAGGGTGCCTGCAATACCCTGTGTGATAAAAATCAATTCCTTGCGGTGTGTTTGGCATAGCGTTCTAATCCGTCTGATAATGAAAATTGGGGGGTGTAATTTAGGTATTTCTGGGCAGAATGGATATTTAAAGTTTGGTCAAAAGCAGAAACAGCGGCAGAATAACGCGTTAAAAGCGGCTCTTTTTGGGTAATTAAACTGATTTTTTCCATTGCTTTTGCTGCCATATCCAAAACGCTATAAGAAACAGTTTTGAATTTAACCTGCCAATGCAAAATTTCTTTAATTATGGATAATATTTCTGCCATTGTTTTAGGTTCGTTATTGGTAATATTAAAAACAGGTGTTTTATTTTGACAAAATAAACTTTCAGGCTGCCGGAAAGCAATTTCAGGAATATCAATCGTTGCTGCATTAAATAACGCTAAAACCACATTACCCACATAAGTGGTATCCACGATTGCATCACCTGCATTTCGTCCTAATCTTTTAATTAAAGGTAAAAAACCTTTTTCGTTTGCTAATCTGGCTAATCGTGGCAAAAGAGCGGTGTCGTATTCGCCAAAAATACCACGCGGACGAATGATAATGCTATTTAACGAACTTTGTGCCACTAATTTTTCTGCTTGATATTTGGTTTGGGCATAAAAATTAACAAATTGTTTGGGTAAATAATTTTCTTTTATTTGTAAATGGTCGGCAAAATCAAAATAAATACTGGGTGTGGAAATATGAATAAATTTATGACAGCCAAATTGTTTTGCAGCAGTTAAAACATTTTGTGTGGCAATAATATTGGCTGCCTGAAAATCGGCTAATTTTCCCCAAGGAGATGATAATGCGGCACAATGAAAAACAATATCTATTTCTTGCCAATTTTTTAGACACGCATTTTTATCCGATAAATCAAAAGATTTAAATGCAGTTTTTAATTGATTACCGATATTTTGATTGCGACCTAATGCCAAAACTTTCCAATTATGGGCTAATAAAAATTCGGTTAAATTTCGCCCTAATCCGCCTGTTGCACCTGTGATAATGGCTTTCATTGTTTTTTCCTAATATTTAGGCTGCCTGAAAAAAAAATTGATTACTCACATTACTGCGTTATTTTATTATCAAAGCAGGATTTTCCATTTGATAAACAATGCACGATTTTTGGTCTCCTAAATTGCAAGATTTTTTGAAATATTCTTTGGCTGTGGCTTTGTTTTGTTTGACACCAAGACCATTAAGATATAAAGCCGCAAGAGTAATGCAACCTTGTATTTCATCTTTGTTACAGGCTTTTTCGTATAGTTTGCTGGCTTGGGTGTAACTTTGTTTCACACCATCTCCGTGAAAGTAAGCATTGCCTAAATGATGACAACTTTTTGCCACACCGTTCTCACAGGCTTTTTCAAAAATTTGATTGGCTTGTTTGTCATTCTTCTTAACACCAAGCCCATTGAGATACAACGAACCTAAATTATTGCAACTTTCGCCCACGCCGCCATTACAGGCTTTTTCTAATAATTGAACTGCTTTGGCATAATCTTGCTTTACGCCGCGTCCTTTGGCATACATTTCTCCCAGAAAAAAACAACCTGCGACATCATTGTGATTACAAGATTTTTCCATAAATTGAGAGGCTTGTTTTTCATTTTTTTGAACCCCTTGTCCGTCAAGATAGGATAAACCCAAATTAAAACAAGCGTTAATATAATCCGCATTACAAGCATTTTCCCACGCTTGCACGGCTTGGACATAATCGCCTTGCTTGAATGCGTCAATGCCTTGATTGTATGAATCTACTGGACTTTCTGCCTTTGCTAATGGCGTAAATATTAAGCATAAACAAAGTGTTAAAAGATATTTTAATTTCATGTTTTGTCTTTCTTTTTTATAAAATAAACCATTTTCAGTCTGCCTGAAAACCTTGCCATTCATCAGGCACTTGCCAAATCATCGCACCCAAACCCAATCCAGCAGAAGTGCCAATTAATAGCACTTTATCAGAGCCACGCATGACTTGTCGATGAATTAAAGTAATCAAAGTATGCGGCAATGATACCGCCACTTGATTGCCAAAATCATCAAAAATATCCACAATTTTTTCAGACAGAATACCTAATTTGCTCGATAAATGCTTTAACGCTCCACGAGAAGCCTGATGTGGCACCACAAAATCAATATCGGATAAGGATATATCCGCTTTGCGTAAAGTTTCTGCTAAAAAATCAGGCATATAATCCGCCGTTAAACGATACAAGCGTTTGCCGTCCATACGAAAATTCGCTAATTGAGCATAATCCGACAAAGTGCGGTCAGGCAAAAAATGATTGGGGTGATTTAACCAGCCGCCGCCTGATATTTCACAACAATC
>JAFWRB010000145.1 GCA_017508845.1 Neisseriaceae bacterium
AAGAATTAAGTGAAAAAATCGAACAAGCAGAAAAAACACCGCATTTTGATGACTGGGTGAAGAGTGTTTTGTATCACGCACGCGGCACACTGTATGCCGACAAAATGCGACAATTCAACAAGGCGGCGGCTGATTTAGAAAAATACTGGCAGTTCGATAAGGACGATGCCAACGCCCAAAACACCTTTGGTTACACGCTTTTGTTTATTCCCGAACGCATTAACGAAGGTGTGGCGTTGATTGAAAAATCCATTAAACAAATCCCAGACTCTGCACCTGTGCAAGACAGTTTGGGCTGGGGTTATTACCTGCAAGGCAACGCCGCCAAAGGCTTGCCCTACTTGCAATCGGCATACGCCAAAATGCCCGAAGCCGAAATCGCTGCTCATTTGGGCGAAGTGCTGTGGCAATTAGGCAAAAAAGAAGAAGCCCGCACCATTTGGGAACAAGGCTATAAAAAAGATAAAAACGATATGTCGCTAAAAGAAATTTTAAAGAAATTTAATGTGTCGTTTTGATTTTCAGGCTGCCTGAAAAATACTCCTAAATAAAAACGCCCACGCCGCAGGGCGTTTTTTCTTTTTTTGTCAATAGGTTGTTGTAATAGTACTATTACAAGCGTCCTTGACAAAGGACGCTTGTACGAAAAATTTTTCAGGTTGCCTGAAAAATCAATAATCAACTTCAACCCCCCAAGTACCTTTGACAGAAAGGAAAATCATTATGGCATATAGATACGACCCCGATTTACAATTTTTAGGCGAATGTTCGTCCGAAGAATTAAAAGATTTTGCTGAATTATTGATTTACAATAAGGACGGCAATGAACGAGTAACTGGCAACTCAGATTTAGCCAAAAAATATAAAGAACAACCAGATTGCAATCAATATTGGCAAGAATTGGCGGCTGAATTTCAAAAATTTGGCGGCAATACGATTGCTAATTATGTTGGTCGATTTGGCGATGGTGTTTTATACAGAGAAATTCTGTGTGATGTTTGTGATAAGTTGAAAGTGAATTACGAAAAAAAACAATCATCAACTGAACTCATCGAACAAAATTTGTTGATGAAAGCCTTATCCGATTCTATTGAAAAAATGCCGTCCGAAGAATTAAAAAAAGCGGCTCAAGAGTTGGGAATAGAAAATACGAATAATCTAACGCCACAAGCATGTGCTGCTGCATTTATCGCCATGTTTCGTGCGGGCGGATTTAAGTCATATCAAATCACACTGATTGTTGTTAATGCGATTTGGAGGTTTTTGTTCGGACACGGTTTGAAATTAGCAACAAATGCCACAATAACCAGAACATTGAGCATTTTAACAGGTCCGCTTGGTTGGACAATTACAGGTCTTTGGACTGCTATTGATATAGCAAGTCCTGCTTATCGAGTAACCATTCCTGCGGTTTTTCAAATTATTTATTTAAGGTCATTAAATGCTAACCGTGCCTTAATTGAAGAACAAACAGATAGTCATCAATAATAAAATAGTTCAGATAGTCTGAAAGAAAATAAAACCGTAACAAATTGTTACGGTTTTATTATCCGCCACTAAATATTTTTCAGGCAGCCTGAAAAGCACCGCTTAACAAAAAATCAATCAAAACAAGTACAATATTTTATAATCTGTCTTTTATCTCACCCAAAACGCCGATGAAAAACGCTGATATTCATCTTTCAGGCAGCCTGAAAAAGTTTTTTGTTCTCACAACGCTATTGATTGTCGCCGCTTGTTCAAATATGCAACAAACACCAACGGTTAGCGAGTGGCTGCCTGAAAATATGCCGCCTGTTTTTCAAGCGGCTGGGAAGTTGTCGATTAGGGCGGATAATCAAGGTTTTCAGGCAGGCTTTGACTGGGAAAATTCGCCACAAATCAAGCATATAGACATTCTCACGCCTTTGGGTAACACTGTGGGGCGTTTGTGTCAGGACGCAATCGGGGCAGTGGCACAAAATGCCAAAGGGCAAGTTTTTCAGGCAGCCCATGTTCGTGAGTTAGCACAACAATTAACAGGGCAAGAAATTCCTTTGGATTACTTGGACTTATGGGCAGTCGGTCGATACAGCACACAAGAGCCGCACCAAATTTTATCTAACGGCATGCTTTCGCAAGCAGGTTGGACAATTTCTCGCACCGTGCAAGACAACGGTATGCCACGCCGCTTAATTTTACAACGCCAAGACTTAAAAATAACCGTTGTTTTTCAAGAATTTAACCCTAATCACGCCACAGAAAAAACACAATGTCTGCGATAAATTTCACCCCCTACCCAGCCCCTGCCAAACTTAATTTAATGCTTAAAGTTGTGGGCAAACGAGAAGACGGTTATCACCTGTTGCAAAGCGTGTTTTGCCTGATTGATTTGTGCGACAACATTCATTTAGCCCTGCGTGATGACGGACGCATTGTTCTGCACAATCCGCAAGCAGGCATTTTACCTGAAAATGATTTAACTTATCGTGCCGCCCTTGCCTTACAACAGTTTTCAGGCTGCCTGAAAAAAGGTGTGGATATAAAAATAGATAAAAAAATTCCTATGGGCGGCGGTTTGGGCGGCGGTTCAAGTAATGCGGCAACGGTGTTAATGGCGTTAAATCGCCTGTGGGTGTGCGGTTTAACAGAAGAGCAACTGATTGATTTGGGCGTAAAATTAGGGGCTGATGTGCCGTTTTTTATCTTTGGCAAAACCGCTTTTGCCGAAGGGATAGGCGAAAAATTAACGCCTTTACCGATTGATTTACCGCATTTTGTGATTATTCACCCT
>JAFWRB010000015.1 GCA_017508845.1 Neisseriaceae bacterium
CACCCAAACCCAAGCCCGCAGAAGTGCCAATCAATAATACTTTATCTTGACCACGCAACACTTGTCGATGAATTAAAGTAATCAAAGCATGCGGCAGGGAAACCGCTACTTGATTGCCAAAATCATCAAAAATATCCACAATTTTTTCAGACGGAATATGTAATTTAGAAATGAGATGGTGAATAGCCCCACGAGAAGCTTGGTGTGGCACCACAAAATCAATATCCGATAAAGATATATTCGCTTGATGTAAAATTTCTTCTAAAAAATCAGGCATATAGTCGGCAGTTAAACGATACAAGCGTTTGCCGTCCATACGAAAATTGGCTAATTGAGCATAATCCGACAAAGTGCGGTCAGGCAAAAAATGATTGGGGTGATTTAACCAGCCGCCGCCTGATATTTCACAACAATCATAACCCTTTGGAAATACAGCAAAATTATGGGCAAGCACGCCGCCTGTTTGCGATGAAGCCAAAACACACGCCGCCGCACCATCGCCAAACAAAGCAAAAGAATGCAAATCTTTGGGCGTTAAGCCCACAGACGCAATATCACAGCACAACACTAAAATATGACGATAAGACGAAAACAAATTAGATGCTAATACAAAAGCCTGTAAAGCCCCCAAGCAAGTCATATTCACATCAAACGCCGCCACGCCAGATAAACCCAATAGCCGACAAACATTCGCCGCATTAAAAGGCAAAGCCTGCCGCATGGTTGCCGAAGCATCAATCACGCAATCAATATCTTGCACAGACAAATGGGCAGATTTTAACGCTCGCCTAGCCGCCTGAACGATTAAATCATCAGCCGTCTCATCGTTTTGCAAAAAATAGCGTTGCTTCGCTCCATATTTTGCCACAGTTTTAGACGCAAAACCCAATTGCAAGTCCAATGCGTCATCAGAAAAAACTTGTCGTGGCAAGGCGACAGCACCGCCTAAAACCGTAAATGGTTGAATTTTTTGTGCTTGCATACGGTATCAAATAAAAATAAAAGAGTTTGCATTATATCACTGTTTTGCGTCGTGTGTTTTTTTTTTTTTGCATATTATCTTGATTTTATTATATATTTTTGTTTTTCATATTAGTGTAAAAGTATTATCATATTTTCAGGTAGCCTGAAAACTTTGCGAAACTACCGCTTGCTCGAAGCGTTTCTGCTATTACGAAACTTGCCGAAAAGCAAGTCGTAGTGATGGTCACGACTGAACTTTGTTCAGATATGCCACAATACAGGCGGCGTAAGTGGTCAAACACATATACGCCTGTCTGTCGGTTCGCTTTTGGCAAAAGTGGTGTTTTGCAGTTTTTTCTGGCTGCCTGAAAATCTTATCTATATGGTCTCTTGTGTTATAATCTGTTTCTTTTTAACCCCCTTTCTTTATGTTAAAGGAAAAACTATGACACAACGCATTTCTGTATCGGGTTTGCAACCTGATAAACAACTGTATGATTTTATTGAAAATGAAGTTCTGCCTAATCGTGGCGGCAATTTGTCATCTTCTCAATTTTGGGACGGTTTTGCTAAAATCGTGGCAGAATTTGCACCTAAAAACAAAGCCTTGTTAGACAAACGCGATGAATTGCAAACAAAAATTGATGCGTGGCACGAAGCACATAAAGGCAAAATCACCGATATGGCGGCTTACAAAGCGTTTTTGAAAGAAATCGGTTATTTGCAAGACGAACCAGCGGATTTTCAAATTACCACAGCAAATGTGGATTTTGAGTTTTCGCACCAAGCAGGTCCGCAACTTGTTGTGCCGATTATGAATGCTCGCTATGCGTTGAACGCCGCAAATGCTCGCTGGGGTTCGTTATATGACGCTTTATACGGCACAAATGCGATTGAGCAATCGGGCGAATTGGCAGTAGGACGCGAATATAACCCCAAACGCGGTGCGAAAGTGATTGCCTTTGCACGCGACTTTTTAGATAACGCCATTCCGCTTGTTTCAGGCAGCCATAAAGATGCAACGGCGTATAAAGTGGTTTCAGGCAGCCTGAAAGTGGTTCTGCCTAATGGTGAAACCGAATTGCAAACGCCGTCTTTGTTTGTGGGCTATAACGGCACGGCGGACGCTCCGTCTTCGTTGTTGTTCTTACACAATGGTTTGCATTTCGATATTATCATCGACAAAACCACGCCGATTGGTAGCCAAGACCCCGCTGGCATTAAAGATATTATTATGGAAGCGGCTTTGACTTCGATTATGGACTGCGAAGACTCCGTTGCGGCTGTCGATGGCGAAGACAAAACTTTGGTGTATCGCAACTGGTTAGGCTTAATGACGGGCACTTTAACCGAAGAAGTTACCAAAAACGGCAAAACTTTCACTCGCAAACTCAATCCAGACCGTGAATATACCAAACCCGATAATTCAGGCACATTCAAATTAGGCGGCCGCTCTTTAATGTTAATCCGCAATGTAGGTCATTTGATGACCACACCTGCGGTTTTGGATAAAGATGGCAACGAAATTCCCGAAGGCATTTTGGATTGCGTGATGACAGGCTTAATCGCTCCATTTGACTTCAATCGCACCGAAAACAAAAACAGCCGTTCAGGCAGCGTTTATATTGTTAAACCCAAAATGCAAGGGGCAGAAGAAGTGGCGTTTGCAAACGAACTCTTTGCCGCGGTGGAAGGTTTAACGGGTTTGGCGAAAAACACGCTCAAAATGGGCGTAATGGACGAAGAGCGCCGCACCACTTTGAACTTAAAAGCGTGTATTAAAGCCGCAAGCGAACGATTGGTATTCATCAACACAGGCTTCTTAGACCGTACAGGCGATGAAATCCATACTTCAATGAAAGCAGGTGCGATGGTGCGTAAGGGCGAGATGAAAAATAGCAAATGGCTTGCCGCTTACGAAATTAACAATGTGCAGAACGGCTTGAAAGCAGGCTTGGTAGGTAAAGCCCAAATCGGTAAAGGTATGTGGGCAATGCCTGATTTAATGGCAGAAATGTTAGTGCAAAAAATCGGACACCCCAAAGCAGGTGCCACAACCGCGTGGGTGCCATCGCCCACAGCCGCAACCTTGCACGCTTTGCATTATCATCAAGTGAATGTGTTTGAAGTGCAAAAAGCGATTGCCGCAAAAGGTTTTGTGGAAACTTTGGACGACATTCTCACCGTGCCTGTGGCTGAAAACACAAATTGGTCGGCGGACGAAATTCAACAAGAGTTGGATAACAACTGTCAAGGTTTGTTAGGCTATGTGGTTCGCTGGGTAGAACAAGGTGTGGGTTGCTCCAAAGTGCCTGATATTAACAATATCGGCTTAATGGAAGACCGTGCAACCTTGCGTATTTCCAGCCAGCATGTGTGCAACTGGCTTTATCACGGCATCACAAACGAAAAACAAGTGCGTGAAACTTTGGAACGTATGGCAGCGATTGTGGATAAACAAAACGCAGATGACCCCGCTTACACGCCGATGGTCGGACGCTTTGACAAATCCCCCGCATTCCTTGCCGCTTGCGACTTAATCTTCAAAGGCACAACGCAACCGTCAGGCTATACCGAACCACTGTTGCACCATTGGCGACGCGTGGCAAAAGGCGGTAAGTAATATTGCTTTTTGATGATAAAAATCCCCAAGAAATTGGGGATTTTTTTGTTTAAAGAAGTTTCAGGCTGCCTGAAACTAATCTAAAATAATCTCTGTTTTGCCGTAGGCAAAACATAAAACCTAATTGCTCACTTATTATTATGCAAACCAAAAAACGCTTTTTTCACGAATTGTATTTACTTTTAGCGATTGCCTTGCCGATGATGATTGCCCAAGTGGCACAGGTTGGTACGGGATTTGTGGATACGCTGATGGCGTCTCGTGTTTCGCGTGGCGATTTAGCCGCTGTGGGCTTGGGTTCCAGCGTGTTTGCGACCATTTACATTACGCTGTTAGCCTTTCCCACTGCTCTTAACCCTTTGTTATCACACGCTTTTGGGGCGAAAAAGTGGGACGAACTTCGCCACATGGCACAGCAAGGTGTGTGGCTGTGCTTTATTGTGGGTTTAATCGGATCGTTACTCGTTGTTTTATCAGGCATTTTTCTGCCGAATTTCTTAAACTGGGAAGACGCAACCGTTCGCACCACGCAACTTTATTTATACGGTGCGGCACTTGGCTTGCCTGCGGCGGTTGCGTCGCGTGCCTTGCAATCATACGCCGCCGCCGTTTCTCGTACGCAGGAAGTCATGTGGATAGGTATAGGCGGTTTAATATTAAATATCCCTTTGAATTATATACTGATTTATGGCGTATTCGGCTTCCCTAAATTAGGCGGTGCAGGTTGTGGCTTTGCTACTGCTGCCGTTTTTTGGTTTAATTTCATAGGCTTATGGCTTGTGGTGTCGTATCACGCTTATTTTAAAAAATTCGCTTTTAATCAAGCATTTAGGCTGCCTGAAATAGCGGCGTTTCGCCCGATAATCAAATTAGGCGTGCCGATTTGTTTTTCGTTTTTTATTGAAGTCAGCCTATTTTCGTTTATTGCTATTTTTATTGCCCGCTCGGGCGAACATTTTGTTGCCGTGCAGCAAGTGGCGATGACCATTTCAAGCGTTTTGTATATGCTGCCGCAATCGTTAGGAGCGGCGGTTGCCGCACGCATAGGACAGGCATTAGGAGCCAAAATACTGCGACATGTGGGTCACCGGTTTGTTGGTGAACTTGGCGTTGTCGATGATGCCGACGGCCGATGCGATGTGCTTCCGCTGCTGGCTTGTCATACCGGTGACGACCGCCTGCTCCAGGATGTTCACGTCATCCGGCAGGGCGATGGAGAGGTCGCCGATGGCTCGGGTGACCGTGTACTCGACATCTTTGTAGCCGATGCAGGAGAACACGAGGATGTCTCCTTTCCGGGCCTTGATGTCGAAGGCGCCTACGGCATCGGAAGTGGTCCCGTTCTGGGTCCCCTTGACGAACACGGTCGCGCCGATCACGGGCTGCGGAGGCTCCTGTGTATCGACCACCACGCCGTGTACGGTCAGGGAGCCGGTCTGAGCCGGGGCCACCTGCGTGACGCACAACTGGGCCGCAAAGACGGCAAACAATGCCGCCACGACCGCTTTCTTCTTGTGGTTGGTTAACATAAATTAGGTATTAAGTTGTCTGTAAAGTCCGGGGGTGGGAATCTCAGGCCAGGTACCAGTCGACGTCGCGCCAGGCGACGTGGTGGTTCGCTTCGGGGATGCCTTTTGCGGCCATCCAGGCGCGGGTCAGGTGGGTGTTGTAGCCATTGGGATTGTCTGCGTAGGCCGTGCCCGCCTCTCCGGCCTGCCAGAGCCACTTGGGCGTGGGCCAGAGGCAGTG
>JAFWRB010000146.1 GCA_017508845.1 Neisseriaceae bacterium
AAAAAGGAAAACATTATGCAACTTTCTGAATTACAAGAAAAAATCGCACAAATTGTGCCGTGTGAGCATTTACGCGTAAAAGGTGATGGGCGGCATTTTTTTGTGGAAGTGGTATCCACTGCCTTTAATGGCAAAACGCGTCTGAACAGGCATCGTTTAATTAAAGACGGTTTGAAGTCTTTAATGGCAAGCGATGAACTGCATGCTTTATCCATTACCGTTGCACAAACGCCTGACGAATGGCAACAACGCTCGGATAATGTGGCAAAACCTGACTTTCGCTGTCATCACGGTCATCGGCACGGTTAAAATAAAGAACGCTTTGTTTTTAGCGTTCTTTATTTTTCAGGCAGCCTGAAAAAACAATTTAATACACAAAACACGCTTTTTTATCTCGTTTGCCGTGATTTTCTTGAACTTTTACTTCAATCACTAAAAAATTTTCACGATACTGAACACGCACGCAATCGTTTTGTTCTACTGGCAGATTTTCAGGAACAAAAATGCCAAATATCCCATAATCGCCAACAAAACGACCATCAGGAAATTGCAGTTGAGCAGTTTTGGCTCTGGGATACACTCGAACAATTTGTGCCGAAGTAGTTTGCCATTGATGAGTTGTTATTTTTAACCACAACACGCCAACAATAAAAATAAAAAATACAAACATTACCACTGCAAATAAAGTTGTTCCCATAAAATTAGGTAATCTTTCTTTTTCTAACAACTCCACAAAAATTAACTTTTCCAAAGCAGTTAAAAATCCTAACAGAAGCAAAATTGAGGCTCTGTCTGCGGTAATAAATTTTAATGAATACCGATTAGAGGTAAATAATAAATAATATCCGACCGCAAAAAACACCACCATACTGATTGCAATACATATTCTGATGATTTTTTCTTTTCTGCTAAATTTATGCCAATCCCAAGACATTGCACTCTCCTATCATCGGACTAATTGCTAAAATTGTTTTTCAGGCAGCCTGAAAAACAATCGAAGCGTTATTTTAAAACAGCCGTCAAGCCTGCAAGGCTTGACTTAATCACTGCTCACTTCTAACTTCTAACTGCTCACTGTATCACGGTTCTCCCGTCATCGGGCTAATGGTTAAAATTTCGTAGCCTGTGTCGGTTACCAGCACTTCGTGTTCCCATTGTGCCGATAGACTGCGGTCTTTGGTTTGCACTGTCCAGCCGTCTGCGGCGATTTTAATGTGGCGTTTGCCCTGATTGATCATCGGTTCAATGGTAAAAATCATACCAGGTTTCAGTTCTGCCCCAGTGCCTTTTTGACCGTAGTGCAACACCTGCGGCTCTTCGTGAAAACGCCGCCCCACGCCGTGTCCGCAAAATTCCTGCACCACAGAATAGCCATTATTTTCAGCGTGTTTGGCAATCGCATAGCCTATATCGCCAAAAAACGCACCAGGTTTCACCTTTTCAATGCCGATCATCATACATTCGTGGGTAATTTTGATTAAGCGTTGTGCAATCGGCGACACCTCGCCCACACAAAACATACGGCTACTATCGCCGTGAAAACCGTCTTTAATTACGGTTACATCAATATTTAAAATATCACCATTTTTCAAAGGCTTATTATCAGGAATACCATGACACACCACGCTATTTAAGGAAGTGCAAATCGACTTGGGATACGGCGGATTGCCATAGCCCAAAGGAGCAGGAATACAGCCCTGCACTTGGGTTTGATACTCGTGGCACAGTGTGTTTAATTCGTCCGTTGTTGTGCCTGCTTTAACAAATGGCGTGATATAGTCCAACAACTCCGCCGCCAACCGCCCTGCAATACGCATTTTTTCAATTTCGTCTTGCGTTTTAATGATAATTGCCATAATTTTTTCCTATTAAAAAGTTTCAGGTTGCCTTAAAAGCCTAATAATTTTTGCAAGGCGATTGTAACATTTTCTTCTCTCATCAAACTTTCGCCCACTAAAAATGTATGTACGCCGTTGTTTTGCATATTGACAATATCCGTATGTGTTTGAATACCGCTTTCGCACACCACAGTTTTATTTTTGAGTAGTGGCAATAAACGCAGCGTTTGTGCGGTATCTACGGCGAACGAACGCAAATTTCGGTTATTTACGCCGAAAAGTGGCGAAGTTAAGTGTTCGCATTTTTGCCATTCATCTTCATCGTGCAATTCAATTAACGCGGTCATTTGCAATTCGTGGGCAATGCTTTCAAAATCGCTTAATTGCGTGGAAGATAATGACGCGGCAATGAGCAGCACTGCGTCCGCACCGTTTGCTCGTGCTTGATAAATTTGGTATTCATCAACCACAAAATCCTTACGCAAAACGGGCAGATTGCACGCTGCTTTTGCTTCTTGCAAATATTTCAGGCTGCCTGAAAAATATTGTTCATCGGTTAAAACCGACAAACACGCCGCCCCGCCTGCTTGATAAGCGTTTGCTAATGCGGGCGGATTAAAATCCGAACGAATTAAGCCTTTGGACGGACTGGCTTTTTTAATTTCCGCAATCACCGCCGCCTGATTGTGTGCATGCTTGGCATGCAACGCTGCCAAAAAATCGCGTGGTTTTTCCGCATCTTGGGCTTTTGCTTTTATATCATTTAAAGAAATGTGTTTTTTGGCAAACGCCACTTCTTCAAATTTGCTTTGATTGATTTTATTGAGAATATCGGTCATTTTTTGTCTTTGCATTAAATTTCAGGCTGCCTGGAAAATGCTTATTATCACGATTTTATCGGTGCTTCAAAGACACCCTCTACTCGCTCACATAGCGTTAATTACTGCGTCGCCCATTTCACTACACGACACAATTTTTGCACCTTGTTCGGCAATGTCAGCGGTGCGATAGCCTTGTTGCAATACTTTACCTACGGCTTTTTCAATGCGTTGTGCGGCTTGTTCATTATTCAAACTATAACGCACAAGCATTGCGGCGGATAAAATGGTTGCTAATGGGTTCGCTTTGTTTTGTCCTGCAATATCAGGAGCAGAGCCGTGTGATGGTTCATACAAGCCCTTGCCTGTTTCGTTCAAAGACGCAGACGGCAACATACCGATTGAACCTGTGAGCATAGACGCTTGGTCAGACAAAATATCGCCAAAAATATTGCCTGTAACCACAACATCAAACTGCTTGGGATTTTTCACCAACTGCATAGCAGCGTTATCGACATACATATGGTTAAGTGTAACATCGGGATATTCACGGTTCAAATCGGTCATCACTTCTTTCCACAATTCAGTAGTTTCTAAAACATTTGCTTTATCAACTGATGTGAGTTTCTTGTTGCGTTTTTGGGCAGCGGCAAAGGCAATATGACCAATGCGGCGGATTTCGCTTTCCGTATATCGCATTGTATTGATACCTTCTCGTTCACCGTTTTCATTCACCGAAATGCCACGCGGTTGCCCAAAATAAATATCGCCTGTGAGTTCTCGCACAATCAGAATATCCAAACCGCTCACCACTTCGGGTTTCAAAGTGGAAGCATTCGCTAATTCAGGATACAACACCGCAGGACGCAAATTTGCAAATAAATTCAAGTCCTTACGAATAGCCAACAAACCGCGTTCAGGACGCAAAGGGCGGTCTAAATTGTCATACTGGGGGGAGCCCACTGCACCCAACAGCACTGCGTCTGCACGGCGGCAAATATTCTGCGTAAATTCAGGATAAGGCGAGCCATAAGCGTCATACGCCGCCCCGCCCAAAGGTGCGTCTTCAAACGCAATAGCCAAACCGTCTTGTTGCAAAACTTCCAAAACACGGCGTGCTTCACGCACTATTTCAGGACCAATGCCATCACCTGGCAAAACGGCAATTACTTTACTCATTTGTTTGATTTCCTTATGGTTTGTAAATTAAATTCTATGGGTAATATGAATTTCAGGCTGCCTGAAAAGAGATTATTTTACGCCAAAACACGCTCACGATTTTGCTCCGTGTTCTTCTAATA
Source organism: Neisseriaceae bacterium (assembly GCA_017508845.1). Classification (GTDB taxonomy): domain Bacteria; phylum Pseudomonadota; class Gammaproteobacteria; order Burkholderiales; family Neisseriaceae; genus RGIG9985. The sequence goes on from JAFWRB010000146.1 coordinate 3,958, forward strand.
ATTGTCGCATTAAGCGGGACGATTGTGGCAGATAGTCTAATACGCTTTTGCCGTTTTTGTCTTTGGCATTGACATCTGCTCCTGCGTTAATCAATAGGCGTGCGATTTTAAGGTTTGGGTCATTATCGCAATGCCCAACACGGCGACGCATTAACCACATTAACGGTGTCATGCCCGCAATACCTTTAACGGTTGTGGGAATATTTGCATCTGCACCAGCGTCAAGCAATAACTGTACATTTTTTGCTATGCAACCGTCATGTGCCCGCATTCCATAAAAGGCTTGAATAAGCGGAGTGCTGCTAATTCCGAATTGCTCCGTGACAATCAAATTAGGGTCAGCACCATAATCTAACAACATTTTAATCATCTCATGATTATCAGGATGCCTGCCTAATGCTTCTGTCAAAGCAGTGTGAAATATATCAATCACATTTGGGTTTGCCCCATATTCTGACAGCAGTATTTCGACAATTTTTGTTTTACCTTCACCTGCGGCACTGACCAATGCTTTCGATTTATCGGCATCTGCACCATTATCCAACAAAAGCCGCATCATTTCTGCACCGCGATAAACGGCAGCTCGCAATGGATAGAAGCCGCCAACTTTGCTATCTTTTACATTGACATTTGCACCGTGTTCAATCAAAATCCGCACCGCTTCCAAATTATTGGTATCTACGGCAATATGTAACGGCGTTGCCTTGTCATAGATACCCTGTTTGCAAGTTGCATTGACATTTGCCCCGTTTTCTAACAAGCGTTGCACTTCCTTGTTATCGCCCTGTTCCACTGCGGTAAAAAGTTGCTTATCTATTTCCGACAAAACTGTGCGGGCTTCTTCTGAGATTTTGGGGAATGGATAATCTAATTTTTCATCAATCAAGCCGTTCAAGCGTTGCATAAATGCTTCACTTCTCGGCATGGTGTCGTCTATTTGATTGTCATTGTGCTCGGAAAACAACACCTTAAAATCTGCTGTTTTGGGAATGGCTTTGGAAGTATCCGTTTGACAAAAGGCAAGTAACAATTCTTCAAAGAAATTCATCACTTCTTGTTCAAATTGCTCAACGCCGTTCTCTGGGTCTAATTCTTCGGCTTTGTCAGACACTGCCAAACATTTATCGCCATCGCCAAAAATATAATGGGCTTTGCTTTGCGTGGTGTACTTCCAGTCGCCGATGCCGTATCGCAATTCAAGATACGATTCGCTGTTTTTATCGTCATACAAAGCCGCTTCGTCTTCGTCTGCGTCTTTTTTGTAATATTTAATGGTGCTGGCTAACGCCTTTTCAGTATTAAACGCCCACAAAATTTCGCCCACATCCTTGCTGCAATCAAAGGCAAAGGCGTAAAACTCTTTTTTGCTGTGTTTTTTCAAAAAGCGTTCCACATCTTTAACAATGGCTTGCAAAAGTTTATCCAAGCGTTGTTGTTTGTTGTCAATCAGTTCAATCATTTTGAAGTCCTTTCTGTGGGTTTATGGGGTTTCAGGCTGCCTGAAAATTTTATAAGTTCGCACTTCGTGGCAAGGAGATTGCCACGCCTTGCCTTACGGCAAGTCTCGCAATG
>JAFWRB010000147.1 GCA_017508845.1 Neisseriaceae bacterium
ACGAAGCCACCCACGCTTTTTTGCCGTTTTCAGGGCTTTTTTCGTCTTTGCGTTTTTTGTATATGCCTGCTTTGGTTAGCACGCCCATTTGTTTAACCGCTTTGCTATTGATGCGTTTGCCGTTACCATCAACTTTCACAAAACGCACCATATCGCTGCCCAATACATTGGTAACCCCGCTTTCAACCGCAGGAATCACCGCCATACACAAAGGGTGTGCGTTGTTGTAATCTTCAATCGCTTTTTTGATGGCCTTATCGTTTTGTTTGCTGTCATTGCCGCACGCCGTCAGCGTAACGGCGGCAAGCAGGCTGATGAATACAAATTTTTTCATCTTTGCGTCCAATTCTCCGTTACAATGCCGTCTATTATACAAATTATTTAGGTTTAATGATGATATATGTTTATGGCATACCCAACTGCGGCAGTGTGAAAAAGGCACGCCAATTATTAGAAGAAACGAATGTGGCATACACATTTGTCGATTTCAAAAAAGCACCGCCCACAGACCAACAAATTGAGCATTGGTTAGATAAAGTGGGGGCAGAAAAACTCATCAACAAAAAAGGCACTAAATGGCGTTCTTTAACGGACGAAGAAAAACAATTACCTGCCACAACGGTGATTGCCCAATATCCTACCGTTATCAAACGCCCATTGATAGAATGGGAAAACGGCACAATTACCGTAGGTTTAGATTGGACTTCAAAAGAATAAGGCTTTGTAATACAATACGAAATTATGTTTTGGCTTCGTCCAAAAATTCAAACAAATAAAAGGAAATGCGAAAATGAACCCTTGTACCATTTTTATGTCCGATATGCACTTGTGTGCGGATACGCCTGATTTGAACGCCCTATTCTTTCGCAAATTAGAAGAATGGGCGGGCAAAATTGACGCTTTATATTTATTGGGCGATATATTTGATGTGTGGGTTGGCGATGACGATGACGCCCCCATTTTTTTAGAAATTCAGCAAAAAATGAAAGCCTTTGCAGAACAAACGCCCTTGTTTGTGATGCGTGGCAATCGTGATTTTCTTATCGGTAAAAAATTTGCCGCAAATACTGGGGCGAAAATTTTGGACGATGACCCTTGTCTGATTCACTGCTACGGCACGCCGTTGATTTTGTCGCACGGCGATATTTTCTGCACCGATGATGTGGCATATCAACAATTTCGCCGTAAAAGTCGCTCTTGGCTATGGCAATTTTTGGCTCGTATGAAATCGTTAGAAAAACGGCGACGATTAGCCGAAGAAATGCGTGATGTTTCCAAAAACAAAAAAAGCCAAGCCGTGCAGTATGAAATTGCTAATGTAACCGAAAAGGGCTTAAATGACGCACAAAACAAGTTTTCAGGTAGCCTAAAAAAGCCTGCCAACATCATTCACGGACATACGCACCGCCCTGCCATTCATACCCATTCATTTCAAAACCAAGAATACCGCCGCTTTGTTCTGCCCGATTGGTATGACGACAAAGGCGGCTGTTTAATTGTGTGGCAAGACGGCGAAATTGACCATGCAACGCTTTGAACAGTGAGCAGTTAGCAGTTATTAAGTCAAGCCTACGGCTTGACGGATATATATTAGATAACGCTTCGAGAATATTTCAGGCTGCCTGAAAAGATTGTCGAAGCGTTATCTTAAAACAATCCGTTTTGCCGACAGGCAAACAAAACAACTGCTCACTGCTAACTGCTCACTGCTCACTGTTAAATCCCCCCTATCAACATATAGCACAACAAAACCAACAACAACATCGCAGGAAACAAGATTTTGCCCAACAGTCCTGTTACAAACAAAATCAGCACAATCCAAATGCCGTAGGGTTCGATTTTATTGAATTGATAAGAATATTTAGCAGGTAAAAAAGTGTCCAAAACCCGACCGCCGTCCAAAGGCAGAATCGGCAACATATTCAGCACAAACAAAGCGGCGTTAATCATAATGCCATAGCGGCACATACCGCTTACGGCTTCCTGAAATTGGGGCGGAACAAACTGCACAAGAACCGCAATCAGTGTCCAAGCGAACATCATTGCTAAATTAGACAAAGGCCCTGCCAATGCCGTCATTCGCATACCCGTGCGTACATTTTTGAAATTTCGTGTAATAATCGGCACAGGTTTTGCCCAGCCGAAGAGAAATCCAGCACCGCCTGCCGCCATAGAACCTGCAAACAAAACCAGCGGCACCAAAATGGTACCCACAGGGTCAATGTGGGCAATGGGGTTGAGTGTCAGCCGTCCTAATTGTTCTGCCGTGCGGTCGCCAAAATGCCGTGCAGCATAAGCATGAGCGGCTTCGTGTAGGGTAATTGCCAAAATTAAAGGCAATATCATCAATAAAAATTGTTGTAAATTCAAATCCATATATTTAATCTCTATTATCAAATCATTGTGCGACAAGGTTTATTCAGCCTGCCTTTCTTGTTGCAACGCATTATAGCAAAACAGGAAGAAAAGGCGAAAATCCTTTATCATAGCGGCATACAAGCGTGTATGTTTGTCTGTTTTTTGGAAAAATGTATGGGAAAAAACAATAAATTGATTTTAGAATAATATTTTCAGGCAGCCTGAAAATTTAAAACAGTGAAAAATCAATTTATTGAAGATTCCCTTTTTTCATTCTCGCGTCAGAACGCGTCTGTTACAAGGAGTCTTACTATGGCAGATTTTGACACTGGTTTAGAAAGATGCCAAGCCAACTTTTCGGCTTTATCCCCGATTGAATTTTTCGTGCGTACTTCCGAAGTGTATCCGCACAAACTTGCCATTGTACATGGCAGTATTCGCCGTACTTGGGGCGAAACTTATGACCGCTGTCGCCGTTTGGCTGTTGCCTTGCGTCAATTTGGTGTTAAACGCAATACAACCGTTGCCGTTTTGTGTCCGAATACGCCTGAAATGGTTGAATGTCATTTTGGTGTACCGATGTCAGGCGGCGTTTTGAATACGCTCAACATTCGTTTGGACGCAGAAGGTTTGATTTTCTGCTTAAAACATGGCGAAGCCAAAGTGTTGATTATCGACAGCGAATTTCTACACCATTTGCCTGCCATTCGTGATGCACTGCCCGCTTTGCTTGTTGTGCAAGCAAACGATATTTTAGGTCCGCAAGTGCCGTTATCCGAAGATGCGGATATGGATTACGAAAGCCTGTTGAAATCGGCTAAAAATATGCACAACTGGCAACTGCCCGAAGACGAGTGGGACGCTATTGCCTTAAATTACACATCAGGCACAACGGGCGATCCCAAAGGCGTGGTGTATCATCATCGCGGTGCGGCGTTAAATGCCCTATCGAACATTATCGAATGGAATATGCCCCGTTACCCTGTTTATCTTTGGACACTGCCCATGTTCCACTGCAACGGCTGGTGCTTCCCTTGGACGATTGCCGCCCGTGCTGGCGTGAATGTGTGTTTGCGTAAAGTAGATGCTGCCACTTGCTTTGACTTAATCCGCCGTGAAAAAGTAGGCTATTACTGTGCCGCACCGATTGTGCATAAAACGCTTGCCGAAGCCCCAGAAGAACTCAAAGCAGGCATTACGCACAAAGTCAAAGGCGAAATTTCAGGAGCCGCACCACCTGTGGCTGTGTTGGAAGCCATGGAAAAAATCGGCTTTGAAATCACCCATGTGTATGGCTTAACCGAAGTGTATGGTCCGTCTTCGGTGTGCGTAGAACGCGAAGAATGGAAAGACTTGACGCTTGAAGAACGAGCCGCAAAAAAATCGCGTCAAGGCGTGCGTAATATGCTGCAAAATGCGATGATGGTATTGAACCCCAGCACTATGGACATTGTCGAAAATGACGGCAAAGATATGGGCGAAATTATGTTCCGTGGCAACTTGGTGATGAAAGGCTACCTGAAAAATCCACAAGCCACACAAGACGCATTTGCACAAGGCTGGTTTCACACAGGCGACTTGGCAGTTTTGGACGAAGAAGGCTTTGCCCAAATTCGCGACCGCAGTAAAGACATCATCATTTCAGGCGGTGAAAACATTTCCAGCGTGGAATTAGAAGATGTTTTATACAAACACCCAAATGTGTTAGCGTGTGCGATTGTCGCCGTGCCAGACGAAAAATGGGGCGAAGTGCCTGTGGCGTTTATCGAACTCAAACAAGGGGCAACTTGGACAGAAGCCGAAGTTATTGAATACTGCCGTGCGAATATGGCAAGATTCAAAGTGCCGAAAAAAGTCATCTTCCAAGAACTGCCCAAAACCGCAACCAGTAAGGTACAAAAATACGAACTGCGTAAGCGTGCCAAAGAGGCAGTGGGCATTAAATCATAGGCTTTCAGGCAGCTTGAACAGGCAAAACGACAGTTTCAAGACTGTCGTTTTTTTGTGGGGGATTATTTCAGGCTGCCTGAAAACACTTCCCGTGCAGGGAAATCGTCATTGCGAGCCGTGCGTGTGGCACGAAAAAAACAATCTCCCCAAAAAAAACAGCCCATTTGGGCTGTTTTGTGTGTGGATAACCTACCTTAACCTGCAACAGGGTATGCGAAGTAAATGTAAGTTCCCAAAACAACGGCAGACAAAATTGCCAAGATTAAACCGCATTTGACCATTTCCATTTGCTTGATTTTGCCTGTACCAAACACAATGGCGTTTGGCGGTGTGGCAACAGGCATCACGAATGCACAAGAAGCACCGATACCGATGATGATAATCAGGGTTTCTTTGGGCAAGCCCATTTGTGCGGCAATCGCACCGAATACAGGCACCAACAAAGCGGCAGACGCGGTGTTTGATGTAAATTCGGTAATGGCAATCACAAATACCGATACCAAAACCATTAACACCCAAGTGGGAATGCCTGCAAACATACCTGCAAAGGTTTTGCCCAATACATAAGCCGCACCTGAATTATCCAAAATCATACTTAAAGTCAAACCACCGCCGAACAGGATTAACACACCCCATTCTGTATTTTCGGCAATGTCTTTCCATTTAGACAAACCCAAAGTTACAATCGCAATCGCGGCGGAAACGGCGACAAAAGCGTCTGATAAACGCAAGGGAATATCGTTTGCTTTGAACATTTCGTTCAAAGGTTTGGTAAAACACCACAACAATGCGGCACATAAGAACACAATTGCCGTCATAATGCGGGTGCGGTTCCAAGGAATATTTTCGGCTTGAACTTCAATTTTTTGATTGAGTTTAGGACGGAAAACCACATACATACACAACAACATCAAAGGCAAGAGAATGCACATAATTGGCAAGCCCACTTTCATCCAGTCGGCGAATTCATAGCCCAATGCTTTGGACGCAATGGCATTTGGCGGCGAACCTACCAAAGTACCCAAACCGCCGATAGACGCAGAATAAGCAATACCTAACAGAATAAATACCACAGTGTTGCGGTCTTTTTCCATATCAATGTTTGCCAAAATGCCCATTGCCAAAGGCAACATCATTGCGGCAGTTGCGGTATTCGATACCCACATAGACAAGGCTGCGGTTGCAATACAGATTAAAATTGCCGACACACCCAAACGATTGCCTGATAAGGAAATCAGCCATAAAGCGATTTTTTTATCCAATTTTTGAATGTGTAGGGCAGTGGCTAATGCAAAACCGCCAAAGAAAGTGTAGATAATTGGGTCTGCAAAGGGTGCCATGACTTCTTTAATCGTCAGCACTTTTGCACCAGTAATTGCCATTAACTCGCCTGTATCGCTTTTATCATAAGCATTTTTGGTAATGCCAATTAATAAAGCACTGACGGGAACAATCAAAGAAGTTACGGAAATATGCACGGCTTCGGTAAGCCACAATGCCGCAATAAACAGCAACAAAGCCAAGCCCTTACGGGTGCTGGCATTGACAATTTCCGAATCGGGCAACCAACCGCCCAACATTTTATAAAAGCCGAAAGATACCAAAGCGGCAACAGCGATGATAATCAAACCCCGCATGGGAAATGGGTTATCTTTTTCTGACGCTTCTAATGGTTCAATGTGTTCTTCTTGCAAGTCTTTGTTTTCCTGCATAAAGACCTCCTACCTGAATAAGACTAAAACCACGCCAAAAACAAAATGTTTTCGACAACAACTTCCCCTCGAAATCTTTTGGAGTGTTTCTAAAAATCAAACCAGCATGTTGTGGGTTTATGTCTTCACAAGCAAGGGTAGGAGCATTGTGAATCAAGGCGTTATCAGGATTTTGTCCTGC
>JAFWRB010000148.1 GCA_017508845.1 Neisseriaceae bacterium
CTTATTGCAACCTGACTGGCAGATTACCGTTTATCCTGCCCCCATTGAACACACTGTTTTTACGCCGATTTCAGGCAATGAACAGGGTGAGAGCCACGCCGTGCGACAAGGCAATGATGAAACCGCCTATTTATCCACCTACAACGCAGGCGACCCAATTAAACGCATTGCGTGGAAACAATACGCCAAAAATCGCAAACTCACCGTGCGACAAATGGAAACAGACGATACGGGCATTTCGGATTACATTATTTCCTACAAAGACTACGGCGAAATCGCCAACCGCGACCTGATTGCGTCCTACCTATGCCAAAGGGTATTAACTGCCGAAAATCAACACCGCCGCTATTTATTAGAACTACCATTCGACACCATCGCCCCACAAAACGGACAAAGACGCAAAGCATTAAGTGCTTTGGCGGTGTTTTGATTTTTCGGGTAGCCTGACAGTAACTTGTTCATTCATCAAGAAATTTTGTGTCAAAAACAAGAAAAAGCATATGTTTTGGACAAACGAAAAGCCCAAATCCTCAATCACGCGAGTCATCAGCGTCAAATACAATATCTCATTAAAATGTGTATCATTTCATCTCGTCTTACCGTATTATTTAATACTATGTGCGTCTCGATGTTTGTTATTATTTAAATTTGTTTGACTATAAAAACACCGCCGAAACCGTTGCTACTGCTTGCTTTGGCACAAATTTGGCACAAAGGGTATTTGCAGTGCTATAAAAATAGGCAACACAAAAAAACAAGAGAGCAGCATAACCTGTTGATTATACTGCTCTTTTTAACTGGTGCCGAAAAGAGGAATCGAACCTCCGACCTACTGGTTACGAATCAGTTGCTCTACCGACTGAGCTATTTCGGCGAGATTGTTTCACCACAATTTACTGTGTTTAAGGACGCGAATTTTACACCACTATGCCGCTTTTGGCAAAGCGTGAAATGCTTCTGGTAAATCAACATTATCAGGAAATTCTGCCCACTCAAACGCCGTTTCGTCCGTCAAGAGTTTGCGTAACAATGCGTTGTTAATGGCGTGTCCTGATTTTACACCCTCAAACGCACCAATAATCTGATGTCCTGCTACATACAAATCGCCCACAGCGTCCAAAATTTTGTGGCGTACAAATTCATTGTCATACCGCAAGCCGTCTGTGTTGAGAATTTCGGTTTCGTCAATCACAATCGCATTCGTCAAATTGCCGCCCAAACCCAAGTTGTGCGTTCGCATTAACTCCACTTCCTGCATAAAACCAAAGGTGCGAGCCCGTGCAATTTCTTCTTGATACGATTTTTGGGCAAAGTCAATCGTCAAGGTTTGCTCGGCACGGCGAAACACAGGGTGGTCAAAATCAATGCTCAACGATATTTTAAAACCGTCATACGGTAAAAATCGCACGCTTTTGTTTTCTTCAACAATTTCAATGGGTTTTTTAATGCGAATAAAGCGTTTTTCCGCGTGCTGGTCAATAATGCCGCCGTCTTGCAATAAATACAAAAACGGTAAAGATGAACCGTCCATAATCGGAATTTCGGGTGCGTCTAATTCAACCAAAATATTGTCTATGCCCAATGCACAAAACGCCGACATTAGGTGTTCAATCGTGCCAATGCGAATATTGTCTTCCGTTACAACCGTGGAAGACAGTCGCGTGTCGTTGATGAGATTAGGGGTAAGTTTAATCACACGGCTCTCTTCGCCAGATAAATCGGTACGGCGAAAAGCAATGCCTGTGTTGATTTCAGCAGGCATCAGCCGCAAATTCACCCGCTCGCCCGAGTGTAAGCCCACGCCTGTGGCGGTGATGGTTTGTTTGAGTGTGCGTTGTTTCATTTTATCTCCTGTCTTATTTCTATAAAAATATTTAATTTATATTGGCATTATCATAGCATAAATAAACCGTTTCAGGCAGCCTGAAAATATGTTATAAGTGTTTCCTTTATGACTGATTGGCAGAATATAATGCAAAATCCCTTACCGTCCCAATATCCTTTGATTCAAGCCCCATTGGCTGGGGCTCAAAATTCGGCAATGACGATTGCAGTGTGTAGAGCAGGGGGCTTGGGCTCGCTTGCGGCGGCGATGTTGCCGATTGATAAGTTAGAACAAGAAATACAAACTATTAAGAGTGCCTGCGATAAGCCTTTTAATGTGAATTTTTTCGCTCATTCTTTGCCTGAAATTACCGCCGAACAACAAGATAAATGGTTGAATTTACTTGATAAATATTTTAACGAATTAGATATTGATAAACACAATCTACCGCAAGGGGTGATTCGCCGTCCATTCGATGAAAATCAGTTAGCAGTGGTAGAAAAATATCGTCTGCCTGTGGTGTCGTTTCATTTTGGGCTGCCTGAAAAACGCTTGTTAGACGCTGTAAAAGCCACAGGAGCAATGGTTTTATCGTCTGCCACAACGCTTAAAGAAGGTTTGTGGTTGCAAGAAAATGGGGCAGATTGCGTGATTGCACAGGGTATCGAAGCAGGCGGTCATCGTGGCGTATTTTTGGAAAATGATTTAGCCAGCCAAATGGGCGTTTTGCCTTTAACAGAACTTTTATCACGCAAATTGCGTATTCCTGTGATTGCCGCAGGCGGTATTGCAGATTGTGCCAGTATTCAGGCAGCCTTAAAATTGGGTGCGGCGGCGGTGCAAATCGGCACAGCCTATATGTTGTGCGAAGAAAGCACAATCGGTTCATTTCACCGACAAGCGTTAGACAACGCACGAAGGCTGCCTGAAAACTATCCCACTGCCGTAACGAATATTTTTTCAGGCAGACCTGCTCGTGGCATTGTGAATCGCCTCATGCAAGAGATGGGCTTTATTAACAAAGACGCATTGCCCTTTCCCTTTGCCGCCACTGCCACAGGTGCATTAAAAGCGGTTGCCGAAAAACAAGGCAATACGGATTTTTCTAATCTATGGTGCGGACAAAATCCCACAGGCTGTAAAAACATTTCGGCTTATGATTTAACGCGTGAGTTGTTAAAGGCGTTTGAATAAAATATAAAAAACTCGTCTAATCAATTAGTTAGACGAGTTTTTTATATTTCAGGCAGCCTGAATGTTATTCTTCTTCATCATCTTCATCGTCATCGAAGTGTTCTAACCGTTCAGGTAAAAGTTCGGGCATCACCATACCTAATGAGATAATGTATTTTAAGGCTTCATCAACGCTTAAATTTAACGGACGCGTGTCGGCACAGCGAACCATAATGTAGTAGCCGCCTGTGGGATTGGGCGTTGTGGGAACATACACAGGCAGAAATTCGTCTTCATCGTCTTTCAAAGAATGACGAATTTCGTCAGGTAGGCTGCCTGAAACAAAAGCAATCGTCCAAACGCCTTGATGCGGAAACTGCACTAACAACGGTGTTTTGAAAGACTTGCTGGAATCCGAAAGCAAAGATTCTGAAACTTTTTTCACTCCTGTATAAACGGTTTTCACCACAGGAATATGCCCGAAAAAACTGTCCCACAGCCGCACCACTTTTTTGCCGATGATATTGCCCGCAAAGACGCCTGTAATCAGCAAAATCAGCAAGGCTAAAACAATGCCTAAACCTGGAATGTGGTGTCCGAATAAATCTTCTGGGCGAAAGCCTTTGGGAATTAAGCGAATGAGGTGGTCAGAAGTGGTGATAATGTAGTTAATCGTCCAAATGCCCGCAATAATCGGCAGCCAAATCAACACACCTGTAATCAGGTATTTTTTGATTTTGGACGCTACGGTGCGTTTTTTTGATTTTTTGCGGTGTGCAGTCATCGGGATTTTCGCTACATAAAATCGAATATTATAACTGTATTACGGATAAAAATGGGGCATTTGAAAAATATTCTGCCAAACACTTGGATTTTTGCGAAAAAGCAAGGAAAATAGACGGCGGATTTGGTTTAATAAACACCGATTGTTGCCAAAAGATTTTGGCAATCATCAAACAAATTCGCAGTTCTTTTCAACCCCTTGATTAAGGAGCAAGGCATGAACTTGAAAATTACAGGTATCAACATTGATGTAACCGCCGCGATGCGTGAGCATATCGCCAAAAAATTAGAACGCATTAACCGCCACGCCGAAGATGTGATTTCCATTGCCGTAACGCTGACGGTGGAAAAACTCAATCACAAGGCAGAAGCCGATGTGCATTTGGCAGGCTCTAACCTGCATGTGGAAGCAGTGGAAAGCGATATGTACGCCGCAGTCGATGTGCTGATGGACAAATTAGATAGAATGGTGTTAAAACATAAGGAAAAACATTCCGCACACCACGCCACTTCGTCAGGACGAGAAAGTGCCGCTATGGCGTAAGTTTTTAATTGGAGAAAAAAGCCGCAGTTAAGTCTGCGGCTTTTTTCGTAGGGTGGGTTTCCAACCCACCATAACGGCAGAAAGCATTTTAGGTTGCTTGAAAGGATTAAAGGAAACGCCTTGTGGCGTTGTTGGTGGGTTGGAAACCCACCCTACACTTACACTTCAATCTTATTCGGCGTAAAGGTTTCCCAATGGTTGCAAGCAGGGCAGTGCCAGAAAAATACTTGCGACTTGAAATGACAATGACGACAGCGGTACATCATCGACTTCTGCACATAATGCCCCACAACAGTGCGAACCATATCGGCATCGGTTTTCCATTGTTTTGGCAAGTCGCTGATTTTAATGCTTAATAATTGATAAATACCCATTAAATTGGGATTGGCTCGCACCAATTCGGCAGTGATTTCTGCCGCATTTTGCTCGCCATGCAACAACAAGGCTTTGTCGTAAATGGTGCTGATAAAATCCAAATTGGGAAAGGTTTTCAGGTAGCCTATTAACACTTCCAAACCTTCGCCTGCTTTGTCCAAAGCAGCGTATGCGTCATACAAACGCTGTGCAACCATACCGAGATAATCGTGGTTTTGCTGCTCAATCGCCGTATATGCGTCAATGGCAGCCTGAAAATGGTTTTCTTTGCTTTCAATATCGCCCAAAATCATATTGGCACGCGTGCATTTGCGATTGGCTTTTAAGGCAGCCTGAATATGTTCCCGTGCGGTGTCGTAATCTGAACGAAACAAGGCGGCTTGGGCAAGTTCGCAATAAAATTGGGCAATTTCAAATTGATAAGTGGTTTCGTCGTGAGCGAGTTTGCTCGCCGTGCTAATTGCCTTTTTCCAATCTCTATCTTGTTGATAAATATTGAGTAATATTTCATCAGCATCTTTTGCCATTGCGGTTTGACTAAGGCTTTCAAATTGCTGTTCGGCTCTATCAACCAAGCCTGCTTGCTGAAAATCTTGCCCCAATTCAAATTGTAATTGATGACGGCGATGCCCGTCTAAATCAGGCGAATTTAAGAGTTTTTGGTGCAGGGTAATGGCTTTGTCGTTTTCACCGCGTTGGCGATAGAGTTTGCCTAAACTTAAACCCAATGTGTGAGCGGTGATGTCGTTGTTTTTGTCGTCAATCATCTGCTCAACAATTTCGCTTAATGAACGAGCAGCAATATTGCTTTTGCGGTCAATCAATGCGTCCAAACTTTGGTATAAATTTTCAGGCACAGATTTGGCTTGTTTTAACACGGCACCAATATCCATGCGTGCGGCAAACCAGCCCAACGCAAAAAAAATCGGCAAAATAAATAACAACAACACCCCAAACCAAGTATCCATAGCACGCAATTTGTCGCAAAAATAAGATAATCCGTCCATTATAGCAATAAATGTTGTTTATTTTTACGGCTTCAATACAAAATCAGCAAGATACAATGCAAATGGGGGCGTTTTGTGTTATCTTTTAAAAGATTTTTGTTGAAAAGGTTTTTCAAATGAAGCGTTTTGTATCAATATTGGCGTTAGGCTTGGCTTTGGCTTTACCTGCATGGGCTCGTGAATTGCCCAAAGATATGGAAGTAGCGTATATGAAAGCGGCAGAATTTCCTACCGTACAACTGTCATCAGGCGGTTTTTCGTGGGTGAAATTGCTGACATTAGGCTTGGCAGATAGTTCGCAACCTTATCAAATGACTGTTGGTGTGCGTATTCGCAATCAAAATCATACCTTTATTACCCATGGGGCCTTGCCACAGTATAGCGGTAATTTTATTGCGTTCAAACGCAATAATTTAAACCAAATTCAAGAAATTTGGCTTTTGAACGATTACGAAGTTGATGCGTTTCGTCAAAAAGCCGCAGAATATGAACGCACTCATGCGGCACAGCGTTAATTGATTGTTTTCATTGTTTCTTTCAGGCTGCCTGAAACCATCTTTTCAGGCAGCCTGAAATATTGTTATTGAATGATATGAAAAAAGTATTTATTCGTACCTTTGGCTGTCAGATGAACGAGTATGACTCGGAAAAAATGATGGCGGTTTTGGCAGATAATGACGGCTCAGAAGCCGTATTAAAGCCAGATGAGGCAGATATTATTTTGCTGAATACTTGCAGTGTGCGTGAAAAGGCACAGGAAAAAGTGTTTTCTGATTTGGGACGTATTCGCGAATTGAAAAAGCAAAATCCCAATTTAATCATCGGCGTGGGCGGTTGTGTGGCATCGCAAGAGGGCGAGAATATTATCAATCGAGCCCCATTTGTTGATGTGGTTTTCGGGCCGCAAACCTTGCACAGGCTGCCTGAATTGATTGCACAACGCCACGCTACTGGAAAACCGCAAGTGGATATATCGTTTCCTGAAATCGAAAAATTCGACCACATTCCGCACACCGAAACGAATGGCGGTTCGGCTTTTGTATCGATTATGGAGGGCTGCTCGAAATATTGCAGTTACTGCGTTGTGCCTTATACGCGTGGCGAAGAATTTTCGCGTCCTGTGGTTGATGTTTTGGCAGAAATTTTGGATTTAGTTGCACAAGGCGTTAAAGAAATCAACCTATTAGGGCAGAATGTCAATGCCTATCGTGGTTTAACCGATAGCGGCGAAGTGTGCGATTTTCCGACATTATTACGCATTATTCACGACATTGACGGCGTAGAACGCTTGCGATTCACCACCAGTCACCCACGCGAATTTTCAGACGCTTTAATTGAATGTTATCGAGATTTGCCTAAATTAGTGTCGCATTTGCACTTACCGATACAAAGCGGCTCTGACCGAGTTTTAGCGGTAATGAAAAGGGGTTATACGGCGTTAGAATATAAATCGATTGTGCGAAAATTGCGAGCCGTGCGACCTGATTTGTGTTTGAGTTCCGATTTTATTGTCGGTTTTCCTACTGAAACTACTGCTGAATTTGAACGCACTCTGAAACTTGTTAAAGATTTGGCATTTGATTTAAGTTTTGTGTTTATATACAGTCCGCGTCCTGGAACGCCTGCGGCAGAATTGCCTGATGATACCCCATATGAAGAAAAAGTCCGCCGTTTGGAAGCGTTAAACGAAGTGATTGAAGCAGAAACTGCTCGCATTAACCAAACGATGTTAGGCAGCGTGCAACGCTGTTTGGTTGAAAGCGTGTCCAAAAAAGACCCCAATCAACTGCAAGGCCGCACCGCCAATAACCGCGTAGTGAATTTCACAGGTTCATCGGATTTAATCAATCAAATGGTTGATGTAAAAATTACCGAAACATTTACCTTCTCATTGCGTGGCAAGTTGTTAAACAATGAGCAGTGAGTAACGAGCAATTATTTTCAGGCTGCCTGAAAGTCGTTTAAAATACGCTTTCAAAATAACTTGTATGAATAAAAATGAAAAAGAAAGCAATGTATTTTTTATTGTGTGTATTATTGATTGCATTATATTTACTATGCGAAACCGAAGGCTGGTTGGTGCGTGAATTGCCTGATACAAAAGAAAAAATCGCTCGTTCGCCCAATTTCGACCACGCTACGCATCGTGCGAAAAATGTGGAAACGACCACTGAACTTTTTTCGATTGAAAAGGGCGATAAAGAAAAGCGTTCTACCGCTCGCATTATGTATGAATTGTTTTTGAACCCTGACAAGCCCAAAAGTGTGCCTGTGGTTTCAGGCAGCCTGAAACAGCGTTCAACGAGCCTATTAGGCGAAGTTAAAGCCGCACCTGACACCGATTTTGTGTTGTGGTATGGGCATTCATCTTATTTGTTGCATTTGGGCGGCAAAAATATTTTGATTGACCCACTGCTTGAAAACGCCGCCGCCTCCCCCGTGTGGTTTATCAACACTCCTTTTTCTGGCACAGGTGTTTTTACGCTTGACGATGTGCCGCAAACGATTGATTTATTGTTGATTACCCACGACCATTACGACCATTTGAGCAAAAGAACGCTTAAAAAAATAGCCAAACACAAAACCGTGCGACACATTATCACACCGCTTGGTGTGGGTAAGTATTTGAAACATTATGGTTTTTCGGAAAATATTATTCATCAAACCGACTGGGGTGATACAACAAAAATTGATGATATATTGAGCGTGGATACACACACTGCACGCCATTTTTCTGGTCGTGGAATGTTTAATAAAAACAAATCGTTATGGGCTTCTTATGTGCTACATTACGGTGATAAAAAAATCTATATTGGCGGGGACAGCGGTTACGGCAAGCATTTTAAAGAAATTGGTGAGCAATACGGCAAAATTGACTGGGCATTTTTGGAAAATGGACAGTATGACGCAGGCTGGCGTGAAATTCATTCTTTTCCCGAACAAACTTTTCAGGAAGCGTTGGACTTAAAGGCGGCAGTGTTGTTTCCTGTGCATAATTCTAAATACAAAATTTCCTACCACGCTTGGGATACGCCGATGAAAGATTTATGGGCAATTCATCAAAAAAACCCTGACAGTGTACGACTGATTACCCCCAAAATCGGCGAAATTGTGCCGTTTGACGGTGAATATATCAGCAAACAATGGTGGGAAAATGTGCAGTAGGATTGGCGGAAAAGGAGGGATTCGAACCCTCGTTACGGTTGCTACCGTAAATAGCGATTATACTCATAGACCAAAATCGAACTTGTTGAACAATTGGAGTACAGTCGAATTCGAATGAGTATTCATTTTTGTTTAAACAAATTCATTAAAAATTATAAAGTTCTTTCATATAGAGATATTTTTGTTTATAAGGTAAAGTAAATATCCTCTCCATTTATCCTATACGCTAAAAACACATCGCAAATTAAACAAAATAGCATTTATTTATATGGTGGCAAAAGTGAAGTTGGGACACAAGAAAAATGGGTGGAATCCTCACAAAAAGGTTTTGAAATAGAGGTGCACACCAATCCTGATGTTGTGTAGGCACAACAAGCCTATTTAAGAAACACATTAGCCCCAAATACCATGACTTGATTTCGTATCTGGAAATGCCTAATAATAATGTTAGGGTAAGTGCTTATTAAATAGCCTGAAACTTACTTCAACCGCAACTCTGCCGCTAATGCGTGGGCGGTTAAGCCTTCGCCGTGTGCCAAAGTGGCAGCTATTTTGCCTAATTCGTCTGCACCGTTTTGGGATACTTCAATTAAAGACGAGCGTTTTTGGAAGTCATACACGCCCAAAGGGGACGCAAAGCGTGCGGTGCGGCTTGTAGGCAGCACATGGTTTGGACCGGCACAATAATCGCCCAAACTTTCGCAGGTGTAGCGTCCCATAAAAATCGCCCCTGCGTTGTGAATTTTTTCAGCCCACGCTCGCGGATTTTCTACCGACAATTCCAAGTGTTCAGGAGCGATGATATTGGCGATTTTGCACGCTTCGTCTAAATCTCTCACCAAAATGGCCGCACCGCGATTGTTTAATGACGCTTCAATGATTTCACGGCGTGGCATTTCAGGTAGCCTTTTTTCAATCGCCTGTAAGACTTTATCAATATATTCATCGCTTGTTGCTAAAAAAATCGCTTGGGCAATTTCATCGTGTTCGGCTTGGCTGAATAAGTCGATTGCAATCCAGTCGGGGTCGGTTGTGCCGTCTGCGATGACCAAAATTTCGGACGGTCCTGCAACCATATCAATGCCCACTCGTCCGAATACACGGCGTTTGGCAGCAGCCACAAAGGCATTACCGGGTCCTGTGATTTTATCAACTTGCGGAATACTTTCTGTGCCGAACGCCAACGCCGCAACCGCTTGGGCTCCGCCTATGGTAAAAACTTCGGTAACGCCAGCAATGTAAGCCGCCGCTAACACAATATCGTTTTTCTCGCCATTTGGTGTGGGTACAACCATAATAATGTCTTTGACCCCTGCCACATGAGCAGGCATTGCGTTCATCAACACAGAAGACGGATACGCTGCTTTGCCGCCTGGCACATAAATGCCAACCTTTTCCAAAGGTGTGATTTTCTGTCCAAGCGTTGTGCCTGTTTCGTCCGTATATTGCCACGATTCTTGTTTTTGCCGCTCGTGATACACACGAATACGCCCTGCGGCAGTTTTTAAGGCAACTTGCACGCTTTCAGGCAGCCTGAAAAATGCGTCTTTTAAGTCCTGTTGATTAAGCCGCAAATCCGCCATTGTTTTGGCATTTGTATGGTCAAAACGGTTGGTATATTCAATCACCGCTTTATCGCCGTCTTGGGCAACGGTTTGACAGATTTCTGCCACAATTTGGTCAATATCCGCATTTTGTGCGGTTTCAAAAGCAAGTAAGTCATTCAATTCTTTGTAAAAATTGGACGAGTTTGTGGATAAGCGTTTCATTTTGCGTGCTGCTTTCAAGGTAAAAATGAGAATGTAATGCTAAATCAAGGATTTTTCAAGTTTCAGGCTGCCTGAAAGTGTAAAATAAAGCCATGTTAAGCCAAAATCAGTTAGCCGAACTTTTTGACACCTCATTGCAAAATATCAGCAAAATGATTAAAAATATATTAGAAGACAATGAGTTAGATAAAAATTCAGTTATCAACCATTGGTTGATAACTGCCGCTGACGGCAAGAATGACAACACCGCTTTTTACAATTTAGAAATGATTTTGGTGATTGGTTTTGGTTTGTTTGCACGCAGTGCAAATCTTTATTTATGAAGTAAATAAAAGGTTTGCGTAAGCAAACAAGCCGCAAGGCGAAGTTAAAATTATTTTGTTGTTTTTCTTGCATAAAAAATGAATGAACACGCCACAAAACGATTGTGGCATTTGCTTTTATTTTGGGTATTTGTTAGACTTTGATGATTTATTTTTCAATTTTCATGTTAGGGAAAAACTATGAAACCCACTTTTAAATTTACC
>JAFWRB010000004.1 GCA_017508845.1 Neisseriaceae bacterium
GCTAAATCATCGTTGCTGATAAAAAACTGCAACAAGCCTGTTGTGGGAAAATCGGGCAGGCTCGGCAGTTCCGCCAAATCAATTTGGGCTAATAAGGCTAATTTTTCGCCATTGTTATCAATAGGATACGGCATTTCAGGCAACCAGTAAGGCACGCCGCCAAATTTACTGGCAGTTAAAGAGAGTTTCTTGGCTTTTTTGGGCTTAATTTTAATAATCGGCGTGGCGGTGTCTTTTTTAATTTGCGACAACACTTTTTTGGCTTGTTTTTCTTCGTCCGTTAAGGGGCGTTTTTTATTTTTGCTTTGTTCGTATTGCTCCAAAGCGTTTGTATAACGAGTAAAACAGGTTAATTGTTGAATTTGTTCAGGAATATCATTCAGACTATTGCAGCCGATTATTTCAAATTTCCTTAATTTGGGTAATTGTGCAATACTTGCAGGCAGTGAAGATAATTTTCTACAATTTTGTATCTCCAAATCTTTTAATTCGGCAAGTTGTCCTATACCATTTGGTATGCTTATCAATTCAGATAATTGACTAATGTGTAATTTTTTTAATTTTGTTAATTCCTGAATACTGTCAGGCAAATGGTTTAAAATAGTTTTTCCTTTACCGCTAATGGATAATTTTTTTAATTGATTTAATTTGCCGATATTTTCAGGTAATTCGGCAAGATTAGCACAAGAATTGACATATAACTCTGTTAATTCTGTTAATTCAACAATGCTTTCGGGAAGTTTTTTAATACCACATTCATATATACTTAAAAAGCGTAAATTTTTTAATTGCCCCATGCTTTCAGGCAGCGTAGTAAGTGTTCTGCAACCATATAAAGTTAAATTTTCTAATTGTGTGAGATATTGAATGCTGTTTGCTAATTTATCTATACTAAATGTATAGCCATAAATAAATATTTTTTTAACTTGTGTTAAATATTTTTTGACTTCCGCCTGTGTTGTCATTTGCGAAAAATCAGGTTTTTTATTCGCATTACCGATAGTAACATTAGGATTAGCCAAAAATCTTTTTAATTCATCAATTTCTTCGGCGGTTAATTCAAAATCTTGTTGCGTATTCATTTGTTTTTTCCTTTATGAAAAGTTGAAAAATAAACCTTTCAGGCTGCCTGAAAAAGCAATCGTTATGTTCAGCAATCGCAAACAATCTTATTTTATATCAAGATACTTCCCATTACGAAACACTTTGTTCAGAATGACAAAATAGAAAAAACCCTTTCAGGCTGCCTGAAAAGTGCTATTTCTTCTGACACGCCACAAATTGCACCACGCCATTCACAGGGTAGGTCATTTCTGCCGCTGACCCTTTATTGACCCACTGTACTTGGCGTGCGTTGTTGGCAAAGGTTTCATTCGCTTGTTTTTCGACTTTGGTTAGCGTAATGGTGTCGGCGGTTACATTGCCGTTTTGAATTTGCGACATTGTCAGCGTGGCGGTTTTTTTGCTGGCATCTTCATACGCAAACGCCACGCGTTGATTGCCACACTGATACCACGCTTGCGGTGTCATAACCGTGTCGGTTTTGGGGCTTGGCGTGTCGTCTGTGGCACAAGCGGTTAAAATCACAGTTGCCACAATCGGCAGTAACAGTTTGTTTTTCATTGCATTTTCCTTATAACAAAATAATCATTTTAAGTAAGTGTTTTCGCTGTTTTTTTATTTATAGGGACTTACAAAAATCAAAAATCGAGTGTCATTGCGAGATTTTGCTGACAAGCAAAATCGTGGCAATCCAGTTTTGCCTGACAAGGCAAAACACAACGCCACAGGCGTTGAAACGACATTGCAAAAAGCCTTGTCTGTTACCTTTAATCATCACGAATACTGCCGTTACAACGCTTGCGAGCGTTGGTAAAAAAATCTGACGATTTTTTTACTGGATTGCCACGATTTGAATGAAAGTTCAAATCTCGCAATGACACAGGTTTAAAGTTCAGGTTGCCTGAATAATTTTTGCAAGTCCCATTATGTTTCAGGCTGCCTGAAAGCCATTATTCTACCAAACCCAAATGTTTGAGTAATGCGTCTGGTTTGGGGTCGCGTCCTCTGAACGCTCGGAAGTTGTCTAATGCACTTCTTGCACCACCTTGCGACAAAATTTCTTGCCAAAAGCGTTTGCCTGTTTTGGCTCGGTCGTTTTCTTCCACAAACGCTGCATACACATCAGCCGACAGCACTTCTGCCCAAATATAACTGTAATAGCCTGCCGAATAACCGCCTGCAAAAATATGCGAAAAACTTTGGGCAAAGCGGTTTTCGGGAATAATCGGCACAACGGCGACTTCTTTGCGAACTTCATCTAACACGCCTTGCCAGTCGATAGGTTGCGTTTTTTCCTTATAAATCAACAAATCAAATAAGGCAAATTCCATTTGTCGCACCACAAATAAGCCTGTTTGAAAGTTTTTCGCCGCTTTCATTTTGGCAAACAGGCTTTCAGGCAGCCTATCCTGCGTTTGTTTGTGGCAACTCATATTCGCCAAAACATCATATTCCCACGCAAAATTTTCCATAAACTGGCTGGGCAATTCCACTGCGTCCCACTCCACGCCTTCAATACCAGACACGCCTGACACGCCGATTTGTGTCAGCAAATGGTGCAAGGAATGACCGCATTCGTGAAACAGCGTTAAAATGTCGCTGTGCGACAATCTGGCTTCGCCGTCCGCTTCGGGCGGTGCAAAATTGCACACAATATAGGCTTGCGGCAGTTGCAGGCTGCCTGAAACTTTTTGACGGCGAGAGCAATAATCGTTCATCCACGCTCCGCCTTTTTTGCCACTTCGAGCGTATAAATCCAAATACACACCGCCGATTTTTTCGCCATTTTTCATCAAAGAAAAATAGCGTACGGTAGAATGCCACACAGGACGATTTTCTTCTACAAAATCAATGCCATACAACTCGTTAATCAGTTGAAATAAACCATTCAGCACTTTGGACAAGGGAAAATATTGCCGCACTTCTTCTTCACTAAATGAATATTTTTCCTGACGCAATTTTTCCGAAAAATACGCCATATCCCAAGGCTGAAAATCATCAACGCCGTGCTGTTTGGCAAAGGTTTTTAACTCGTCCAAATCACGCAGGGCAAACGGTTTGGCACGATTTGCCATATCACGCAAAAAAGAAATCACATTATCAGGCGTATCCGCCATTTTGGTTTCTAACGACAAGGCGGCGTAATTATCAAAGCCCAAAAGTTGTGCTTCTGATGCGGCAATTTGCAAAATTTCATCAATCAAAGGAGCATTGTTGCGTTTTGCGTCATCTAACTCGCTGGCACGCACGGCATACGCACGATAAATTTGCTCACGCAAGGCACGATTATCGGCAAACTGCATAATCGCCAAATAATGCGGTGCCTTTAAACCAACCACAAAACCCGATTTACCTTGCTCTTTGGCATATTCGGCAAACATTGCCAAAGCGTTTTCAGGCAAGCCCGCTAAATCTTGTTTATTTTCAATATGTAAAGAAAAAGCGTCTGTTGCGTCCAACACATTTTGCGAAAAAGCGGCGGATAATTCCGCACCTTTTTGTTGCAGCGTGGCAAACTCTATTTGTTTGTCAGGCGGCAACTCCACGCCCGACAAAACAAAATCACGCAAGTCATTGTTTAATTTCTTCTTTTTAGCATAATCCAGCGTTTCATATTCGGAAGACGCACGCAAGGATTTATAGCGTTGATACAACGCCAAATCCTGCGAAATTTCCGTAAAAAACAGCGTAACTTCGGGAATTAAAGCGTTATAGGCGTCCCGCCATTCGGGCGTGTCAGCAACACTGTTAATATGCGACACCACGCCCCAAATGCGTCCTGCTTTTTCCCCCAAATCCGCCAACGCTTCCACAGTGTTGTCCCAAGAAACTTCGTCTTGTGCTTTGATTTTATTCAACATTTCTTTCGCGTCCGCCATTGCGGTTTGCATAGCAGGCACAATGTGCTCCGCCTTGAATTGGTCAAATTGCGGGGTGTCGGTTAAGTTTAATAATGGATTCATTGTTTTATCCTTTTAATAAATTAAATCAGTTTCAGGCAGCCTTAAATTTTTGTAACGCCTGTTAAATCTAAATGCTGCATAATTTCTGTAACCTTTTGACTATTCAATATAAAATCAGGCAGAATTTCTGCCAAAGGCACAATTACAAAGGCTCGTGTGTGGGCTCTTGGGTGCGGCAGAATCAGTTTAGGGTCGCTGTTTGTTTGATTTCCATAATCAATTAAATCTAAATCTATGGTGCGTGGAGCGTTTGGAAAGGGGCGAACTCTGCCACAATGGTTTTCTATATTTTGTAATTGCGATAATAAATCGTATTTGTCTAAATTGGTTTCAATCGCTATTACTCTGTTAATAAAATCAGGCTGGTCTAAATAGCCAACAGGTTTAGTGCGATAAAGCGATGACACGCTCACAACACGGCTTTCAGGCAGCCTGAAAAGGTGTTCGCCTGCTTGTTGAATGTTGTCAATAGGGTTGATATTGCTACCCAAAGCAATAATGGCAAGGGTCATCAGTGTTTTCTCTTTTAATAGTTATTTCCGTTCAAAATCTAACAGCATTTAATTTGTTATTCCTTTTCAAATTCTTCTATTTCAGATTTTAATGTATTCAATTCTTTTAATCTGTTTTGATTGAAAGAATTGATACATTCTGCTGAAATAAGTCCGATACTTGCACCTAATGAATAGCCAACTCTTTTGTGTGTAGTAGATAATGCACAAGAATTATCTCTGTAAGTTTTCCAAGCCTTTTGGGATTTGGTTAAATGAATAGCATCTTCATCTAATTTGTTTTTTAATTCTAAATATATTCTGTTTATTTGTTTTTCGTAAATCTCATTGTTTTTTTGGATACATTCAAGATATTCGTAATTGCTCATTTCTCTTGTGCATTGAATGAGTTTTTCGGAAGTTTTTAAAGGATTTTTCACAGGCGTTTTTACACAAGCCACATTGAAAACAAATGCAGAAATTAAAGCAGTTAAAATGACAAATTTTTTCATTTGAAAATCTCCATAAAATCCATAATTTATTGATGTTTATCCATTTTTATTTATCCGAAAATGAAATATATTTTTTATCTTCATCATCAAGAGAAAGATAAAATTTATTTGCCCATTCAAAATCTAATAATGAAAACATTTTGTATCCTTTTGAAACATATTCTTCCCTTGAATGTCTTTCAAAATTGTTTTCTAAAATTTCATAAAACAACTCATTTTCGGAATAACATTTTTTCTCAAAAATAACACATTCTCTTTCTTTTATAATATATTCATAATAATCATTATGGATAACAATATAAGGAATACAAGAGCCATTTTCTTCAAAACATAGCCAATCATATTTGATAGATATATTGTTTATAGATATGTTATCTCCATTCAATATATCTTCATATCTTCTTGTGGATATATTATTTTCTTTCAATGTGGATATATATTTTTTATATATAATTGATAACTCTTTTTTTGATAATGTTTTCATTTAATTTCCTTTAAATATCCTTTTTTCTAATAAATCTTTCATCTTTGTTTTGTGCCAAAATTTAGCGTTGCTTTTTGCTTTTCAGGCTGCCTGAAAGAATGAAAACTACAAATCACTTTCTGCCTGATAATCCCTTTTTATCTTGCGTCTTCGGCGTTTTTTATTGCCTTTATTTTCCGCAATAACTTGCGTCATTTGCAAGCGTTGTTCTTCGTTTGCCGCTTGAAATTTTGTCCAAAATTGAGCAATCGCAGGGTCGGTGTCCGCATCGTTGTTCGCACATCGCAAAACATAAAAATCATACGCTGCCCGAAAATTAGGGTGTTTTAACAAGCGATACGGTCGTTTGCCACGAATAAAAGCAAATTGCACCTGCAACTGCCAAATCTCGCGAATCATCGCAAACAGACGGTTTGGCACACCCCAGTGCAATCCGCCGTCTTCGCGAATTTGCCGAATGGCAGCGTGCAAAGTTTGCGTGGGTTTGTCGTCCAGAGTGTGCAAATCTTGCTCAATCTGCCGCAGTTTGTGCCAAAACAATGCCGCTAACAAAAAGGCAATCGACACGGGCTTTTTGTGTTTGACGCGTTCATCGGTTTTGGCTAACACCGTTTCAACAAAGTGGCGAGTGGTATCGTCTTCGTGCGTCATCATAATGGCGAAAATGGGGTGAATATCCACTGGAATACCTAACATTTTCATATTATTCAGGCAGCCTGAACTGTTGCCACACAACAATTCTTTGGTAATTTCGTCAAACAAGCGTGCAGGCGGCTCGTTTTTTAGCAAAAAACTGTTCGTACGAATGCTCTCAACAATTTCGTTGTCCATACCAAAGCCTAATTTGGCAGACAGCCTTGCCGCACGCAACATTCGCACAGGGTCTTCACGAAAGCGTTCATCGGGCTTGCCTATCATCACCAAACGGCGTGCGTGTATGTCGGCAATGCCGTTTAAATCATCATAAATTTTTTCTGCCACAGGGTCGTAATACAAGGCGTTGCAAGTAAAATCACGCCGCCGTGCGTCTTCACTTCGTGTGCCAAACGCCGTATCACGCATAATGCGGCCTTGCTCGTTTTGCGGAGCCGTTACATTGCCGCGAAATGTTGTAATTTCAAGCAACTCCGAACCAAAAGGCAAAATCACAATCGGAAAGCGTTTGCCCACAATACGCCCCCGCCGAAACACTCGCCGCACTTCATCAGGAGCCGCATTGGTTGCCACATCAAAATCTTTGGGGGTTAAGCCTGATAACAAATCCCGCACCGCACCGCCAACAATATAGGCTTCAAAACCTGCGTCCTGCAATGCTTTGACGGTTTTAAGTGCATATTTAGGCAGCAATTTTTGATGCACCCCAAAATCGAAAGCATTCACCCCTTTTTTATGTGATTTCGGTAATAATTTTTGAATTATTTTTTTAATCATTTTCAAACTAATCGTTAAAATATTGAATGGATTCTGATTTTACAATCCACGCAAAAGCAAAAAATTCCAATATCCAAAATTCGTTAATCATTGTAAATGGAAACCAGTCAGGTATAAACGAAAAGAAATTGGTTAAACTATATAGTAATTGTAATACCAAACAAAATAATATGCCACTACCACAGATACGATAAATAGTATTACGCAATTTTTTTTGTTGCGTCATCTCATTACCACTTAATGTAAATAAAAATAAGATATTGACACCAAAACAAAAAAACAGCGTGAATGCCGATATATTATGAATAATCGAACTTGTTGCCATTGGTAATTGAAATAAACCTAATTTTTCAGGGGCACCAATCGTATCAGTAGGAAAAGCAATAACGCCCAAACACATTACGGCTTGAATAATTGCCATTAACCTATCACGCCAATCATAACCACGATACGATAAAAAAAACACCGCCGTAGCAAATAATAAACCAATCATACAAATATTAGAATTAGCAAAAAAGGTTTCGCTAATGGATTTATACCAATGCGGCGGATTAGTGTCTTTACCAAACAACCCAAACAACACCGCAGACGGTGCCAATAACGCACACATTAAACCTAACATACGCCGTTGATACAGCATTGAATTAAGTTCCACATTTTTCATTTCGTATTCTCCATAAATAACTGATTATAAAATACTTTTCAGGCTGCCTGAAACCATTTTTCACGCACAATCCCAGTTATAAAGCACCCTTGAAAAATCGCGTTTTTTCAAATCGTCCGCCGTAATAAAGAAATTGCCCACGCCCGCGTCTCCCCACAGAATGCCGTTTTTGCTATCTATTTGTAATAACAAGATATTATGCTCTGCCAGTTGTTTATCGTAGCGTGGGTCTTCTTGCGTAAAAAATGGGTAACCGCCGATATGGTGTCCTGCGGTGCTGTTATGCAATTTGTCGTACGCTTCTTCTTCGATTAAATCAAGCAATTCATCATCTTCATCGAACTCAATTTTTAATTTTTCTGCGGTTGTTTTGAACAATTTTTCAAAACGATAA
>JAFWRB010000016.1 GCA_017508845.1 Neisseriaceae bacterium
AATGGCGTTTGCGGCGGCTTCCATCATTCGCTTGCCGCCTGACGCGTGCATATCCACAAGCCACACGCCTAATTCCGCCGCCGAACGACAGGCAGCCGCAACCGTGTTGGGTATGTCGTGAAATTTTAAATCTAAAAATATTTCAAAGCCTTGCGTCATCAATTTTTCAAGCAAACTTGCTCCTGTGGCAGTAAAAAGTTCTTTGCCGATTTTTAAGCGACACAACGCTGGCGACACTTGTCGCACAAAGTTAAGTGTTTGTTTTTCATCGGAAAAATCTAATGCAACAATGATTTTTGGGTCGCTTTTTTGTGTGCTGATTTCTGAAATTAAGGGGTTCATTTGCTGTACTCGGATAGAAAATAAGGGTTTATTTTATCAATTTGCGTTCAGGCTGCCTGAAAAATTTATTCTCATTATTTTTTAATAATAGTTAATAAGTTTTATAATAAAATATACCCTTACTGATTATTTATCGAGAAAGAGATGCCATATGGCTGCGACATTGAAAATGGTTACGGCACAAATTCCCGAAAGCGTATTTTGGGAATTAGAAACTTATGCCAAAGAACTTGACCGCTCAAAAAGTTGGCTGGTGCGTCAAGCGATTGTGGATATGTTGGCGAATAGAAAGAAAACGCCCTTAACACAGCAGATCGAAAGCGAAGCGGATAGACAAGCCAAACAAGAATTTTTTGCCCTTGTTCGCGAAGCACGAGAAAGTGGCGAAACCTTTGAACTGCCGCCACGCGAAAATGTGTGGAAATCCAACTCCATTTTGGAAACCGACTGGGGTGAAAAAGCAGATGACGCAATAATGCAATAAGGATAAGCAATAATGTATATGCTTGATAGTAATATCATTTCGGCGTTGATGAATGAGCACCCAAAGGCAAGTCGCCGTTTTGATAAAGAGTTGTTGCACAATATATGTATTCCGTCTATTGTGTGGGCAGAAGTGCGTTATGGCATTTGCAAAAAAGGTTCAATCAAACTACAAAAATCTGCTGAAAGTTTGGCAAAGATGATACGCATTGTGCCATTTAATCAACAAACCGCCGATATTTACGCCCAGTTGCGTGCTGCAATGGAAAAACAAGGCAAAAATTTATCGCCGATGGATATGCTGATTGCAGCGTCTGCTGTGGCAAATCATTGTGTTTTGGTTACGAATGACCAAGCCTTTTTGCAAGTGGAAACCTTGCCAGTGGAAGACTGGACGGTTTGATTTTTATCGCCCTACGCAGTTTCAGGCAGCCCATTTCGTCATTGCGAGCCTTGCCCAAGCAAGGCGAAGCAATCTCCTAAAACAGAGTTCAACGAGCGATAGCGAAGTGATTAAAACCCTGTTTCAGGGTAGCCTATCCTAAAAACGACAATGCAAAACGCTTTTCAGGCAGCCTGAAAACTATTTAGTTTTTTATCAATCAAAACTATTGAAAAAAAATATAATGCCCCCACATAACCAAAATTATCAATTAAATACACTAAAAAGGAGTGTAAGAATGACCAATTTATTGATTACTGGTGCAGGTGTTGATAGAACCACTGGCATTGATTTTCCTTTGGCTAATACATTGTTGGCAGACCTTGCTCGTTATTTGGAAAATGACGGCAGAGAAGTTAATACAGCGTTACGCGATATACTTCCAGGTCTTCGGTTTGATTTCAATAAAATGATTGCGAGTGCCGTTGATAAAATTGCCATACGAGAACCACACGAACAAAGGGAAATGGTTAGACAAGTACAAAATGCTATTACCAATCTTTCAGATGATGATATTGTAAAAAAACACGGTAGATTGATTATTTTACTGTTTAATAAGTTGGCTACTATTGCGGAAGAAAGTCAATTAGATGACGAAACAGAGCAGTTGATTAGAGAAATTTTTCCACGAGATGCTGATAATTTTTTAGATAGCGATTCTATTTTGGATATTCATAAATTATCACTTTCTGATACATTCAAAGCAGTACTTAAACGCACATTAAAAATGGGGCTTACTGGTGAATATCATGCTGTTGCCAATGCTTTGGGAGCAGAATTACTCAATATTGAAACCTTGTTAGTAGAAAAGTTTTTCGGTTTTTATAGCAACAAACTTGCAGATATTAAAAACTATCTGTACATATCTTGGGCATTATGGGCATTTTTGCTTGAACAACAAAAACGAGTGTTTAATGCTCATCCTGACGGTAACTTGCCGTTTTATAGCAATCTTCCCGATAATATCCGTGCCATAACGCTTAATTACACTTCATTTCTTCAAAAACAGTTGGGAAATGACAATGTGATTTATTTTCATGGCGGATTAGCCGAATATGTGCGAATGGATACACGAAACTTAATGTCTATTGAAAATATATTAGAATCTTCCCCACAATGGGTTATATCTAATATTGTTCAGCCAAATATCAATGTTAGTGATGATGATATTAAAAGACACCGTCATGTTATTCCTGCATTAGTTCCCCCATTAAGAATAAAACCAGTTCTTTCAAATAAATATATTGACCTTTGGGCAAATGCTTCTAAATGGGTTCAAGAAGCCGAACATATTGTGGTTGTCGGATATTCATTTAATAGTGCAGACGAGCATTTTAATGATATTTTGCGTCAGCATTCATCAAATCGTAGAATTGATATTGTAGTTCCCAATGCAGGACGAGATGACTTCAAAGAACGCATGAACAAAGTGTTTCAAGTTCCCATCGATCAATTTTGCACTATTACGGTACAAGACAAACCCGCACTTACATGTAGAAATTTAAGATTAATTTCTGCCAAAGCAGATGAAATTGATATTAACGCATTGTTTCAGGCTGCCTGAAAAATTTAATTTTTGTACTTCTCATAGTAAAATAACGCCTGATTTTACTGTTCAGGCAGCCTGAAAAATGAGTGTTCAATCGTTTGCAATCAACACCTTGCACGGTGTGCATTTGGGTTTTGTGGCTATGTCGTCTGATGACAATCTGCACGGACAGATGATGATTAAAGCCCAAACTACGGACGAAGATAGTCAAAATCTGCCTGAATTTATGGCGTTGCAGGATTTGTCGGACGGCACATTATTGTGGCAGGTTAAAGGTGAAAAAATTGATATTTTCAACGATAAATGCCACGCCAAATTGCACAATGGTTATTTAACTTATAAAAATTTTTCTTATATTTTGAACGACTTAACAGGAGCGTTGTAAATGGAAAGCATTTATATTTTAATTCCGATTAGCATTGTTTTGGTGCTGTTAATCGGTGTTGCTTTGTGGTGGTCGTCCAAAAGTGGGCAGTTTGATGATTTGGAAGGTCCTGGTCATCGCATTTTAATGGACGATGACGATACAACCCATTTGCTTTCAGGCAGCCTGAAAGATAATCAAGGAGAAAAGAAAAATGAGTGAAGAACTTCGCCAGCATTTTGACTGGACAGCGAATGACACGCCCGAAGAATGGGTTACTGATTACGCTCGCAGGCTGCCTGAAAGCGATAAAAAGGTGTTTTTTAGCGTGCTAACGTTTCTGAAAAACACGCTCACCGATAAAGACGAAACCCCTGTGGGCGAGCCTTTATTCCGCCATTTATTGCGTACCGCTGAAATGGTTGAAGAATTAGATTTATTGCCTGACGCAGTGATTGCAACACTCGCTTCTGTGTTTCCAGCATTCGTTTCTGACTGGAAAATTAAATTAGAAAAAATCGCAGGAAAACAAGTTGTTAAGTTAGTCGAGGGCATAGACCAAGTTTCTAAACTTACCGAATTTGCCAAAGTAGATTCTTTGGCAACGCCTGACGAACGCAATCGGCAAGCGGAAACGATGCGGAAAATGTTGCTCGCAATGGTTTCCGATATTCGTGTGGTGTTAATTAAACTCGCACAACGCACTCGCACCATGCAATATTTAGGGCGTGTGGCAGATAGCCCGATGAAACGCTCGATTGCCAAAGAAACAATGGATATTTTCGCACCATTAGCAAACCGCTTGGGCGTGTGGCAGTTAAAATGGCAGTTAGAAGATTTGGGTTTTCGTTATCAGCACCCAGAGGCATATCGCGAAATTGCCGAAGCATTAGACGGCAATCGTGATGAACGCTTGGCGTATATCGAACAATTTTCAGGCAGCCTGAAAGCCGAATTAGATAAATTAGGTTTAAAATGCGAAGTGGCAGGAAGACCCAAGCACATTTATTCTATTTATCGCAAAATGCAGAAAAAACACCTGCCGTTTTCGGGTTTGTACGATATTCGTGCAGTGCGTGTTTTGGTTGAAACGGTTGCCGATTGCTATACTACGCTTGGCATTGTGCATAGTCTGTGGCAGCCGATTTCAGGCGAATTTGACGATTATATTTCGCACCCCAAAGCAAACGATTATCGCAGTTTGCACACGGTTGTTGTGGGTCCCGAAAATAAAGGTGTGGAAATTCAAATTCGCACTTTTGAAATGCACGAATACGCCGAATTTGGCGTGGCGGCACACTGGCGTTATAAAGAGGGCGGACAAGGCGATGCGGCGTATGAACAAAAAATTGCGTGGTTGCGGCAGTTGCTGGACTGGCGTGAAAATATGGCAACAAGCGACAAAGCCAACTTGGCAGCCGCTTTTCAAACCGAATTATTTAGCGACACCATTTATGTTTTAACCCCGCAAGGGCGAGTTTTATCGTTGCCCGAGGGTTCTACGCCGATTGACTTTGCCTACGGCTTACATTCCGATTTAGGCAATCGCTGTCGTGGGGCGAAAGTTAATGGGCAAATGGTGCCTTTATCCACGCCATTAGAAAACGGACAACGCGTAGAAATTATCGCTGCTAAAACAGGCAATCCATCGCCTGACTGGTTGCACAATGGCTGGGTGAAAAGCGGTAAAGCAGTCAGCAAAATCAAAGCCTATATTCGTTCTCAAACCCTTGATTCTGTGCGAGAAAATGGTAAAAATTTATTAGATAAACTGTTATCTCGTCTGCCGTATCAGCCAAATGTACAAAAACTGATTGAGCATTGTGGTTTTTCCAAAGCCGATGAATTTCATTTAGCATTAGGGCAGGGCGATATATCCGTGCGTGCGGTCGAAAAAGCCTTAAACGAATTTTCAGCCAAAGAAGAACCAAACCCGCCAGTGGCAAACGCTGCCGAAGTTTTAAAAATCAGCAAAGCCAAAAAGAACGACAAAAACGGCATATTACTCAACGGCGAAAGCGGTTTGCTTACCGTGCTTGCCAAATGCTGCAAACCCGCACCGCCTGATGAAATTGTGGGCTTTGTAACCAGCGGGCGTGGCGTGTCGATACACCGCAAAAACTGCCCTGCATTTGCCAAATTAGCCGAACGAAGCCCCGAAAAAACGCTGAATGCACAATGGTCTTTACAAGGCTTCTCACAAAATGTCTTCCCGATTGACATAGAAATCATCGCCCACGACAGGGGCGGCTTATTACGCGATGTTTCAGACGCATTTGCCAAAAACAAAATCAATGTCATCGGCGTGAATACACTCACACGAGAGAATACCGCCACAATGCGTTTCACTGCCGAAGTCAAACAAGCAGAAGAACTACCCAAACTCCTGTCGTCTTTGGCAGATATACACGGCGTTTCAGAGGTGAGAAGGGTTTAGAATGAGCAATGAGTAATTAAGTAATCCGTTCAGTCTTGTTAGACAGAACGGATTATTTTTAGAGATGCTTTAATTATTTTTCAGGCAGCCTGAAACTTTTTCGTACCGCAATGTATTCTCTATTATTTCCATTATTGTTTAATGTACTATTAAGCCTATACATCTATATTGTGGATATGGCACAGCGTTTGCATTTTAGGCAAAGGAAGTACAAAAATAGCAAACAGCACACACAGGAACTTAACTTTAATTGAAAGGAAATACCCATGTTGAAAAAAGGTTTATTGGCAAGCACTTTGATTTTGAGCGGTGCATTGGCGGCGGCGGCTGATTGTTCTTTTGACTTAAAAGGCACGGACGCGATGACTTATACCGATGCCGCAGGCAAAACTGTTAGCGAAATCGCTGTTCCTGCGGCGTGTTCGGAATTTCTGATTAATTTAGAACACACAGGCAAAATGCCCAAAACCGCTATGGGACATAATGTGGTGATTGCCAAAGCGGCTGATGTTAAAGCCATTTCCTCCGCTGGCGTGAAAGCAGGTGTGAAAAACGATTACTTGCAAGCAGGCGACCCAAAAGTGCTTGTCGCAAGCAAAATGGTGGGCGGTGGCGAAAAAACTTCGGTTAAAGTGCCTGTGGCCAAAATCAAAGCAGGTGGCTACGACTTTTTCTGCTCTTTCCCTGGACACGAAATTAAAATGCGTGGCACATTAATCGTAAAATAGGTTTAATGATTAAAAAAATCGAATAAATATTTTTCTTATTCGATTTTTTTATTGAATAATCAGTAATGGTATTAAATATTATCAACTGATTATAATATATAAAATTGTTATATTTAATGTAATGAACGGATATTTGACTTTTTTTAATTTAGCGTTCAAAATAAAAAACTGAATATAAGTTATTATTCAAGTCTTCTTAATCATTTTAGGACAAAACTGATGAAAAAAACTGCTTTGGCTTCTTTGCTTCTTTTGGCATTAGTGGCTTGCTCGAAAAACGAGCAAACCACGCAACCTGCACCTGTCGAAAATAAAGTGGCGGAACAACCTGCTACGCAACCTAACCCTGTGGCAGATTTGCCTGCTGCACAATCTGCCCCTGCGGCTGAACCTGCCCCTGCTCCTGTGGCAGAAACACCTGCG
This sequence comes from Neisseriaceae bacterium, assembly GCA_017508845.1. GTDB lineage: Bacteria > Pseudomonadota > Gammaproteobacteria > Burkholderiales > Neisseriaceae > RGIG9985. Next base: position 6,769 of record JAFWRB010000016.1, read on the forward strand.
GTTGAGCCTGCCCCTGCTCCTGTGGCAGAAACCGCACCTGCGGCAACGGCAACAGGTTGTTCTTTCGACTTAAAAGGCACGGACACCATGACTTACACCGATGCCGCAGGCAAACCTGTGCCTGAAATTGTGGTGCCTGCGTCTTGTCAAGACTTTACCATTAACTTTGAACACACGGGCAAAATGCCCAAAGCCGCTATGGGACACAATGTGGTGATTGCTAAATCGGCTGATGTCAAAGCGGTTTCTGCCGCTGGCGTGAAAGCAGGCGTGAAAGGTGACTATTTGCAAGCGGGCGATCCGAAAGTAGTGGCTGCGTCCAAAATGGTGGGCGGTGGCGAAAAAACCACAGTCAAAGTACCTGTGGCAAAAATTAAAGAAGGCGGTTATGACTTCTTCTGTTCTTTCCCAGGACATGAAATTAAAATGCACGGTAAATTAACCGTTAAATAAGCATTTTCTAATAAAAAGAACGGTAATCAAATTGCCGTTCTTTTTTGATTTATAACAATTTTTTGTATTCTCATTGTGTTAGAATACGCTTGCTGTTTGTCATAAATGGCATATTTGATGAGCATAAACATAAAAGGAAAAAACAATGGAAAAATCGGTCTTGCTCCTAATAATGGGGCTGTTTTCGGTGTCTGCTTTCGCGGCAGACAAGTGTTCGTATGATTTATTAGGCACGGACACGCGGGATTACAAAAATGAACAAGGCGAAATCGTGAAGCAAATCATTGTGCCGTCTTCCTGCACAAATTTCACGATTACACTACGAAATGTAACCAAAATGCACAAAAACATTATGGGGCATAATGTGGTGATTGCCAAAGAAAAAGATGTGAAAGCGATTGCCATAGACGGTGCGATTGCGGGCGTGAAAAAGGATTACCTAAAACCAGGTGATACGCGTGTTTTGGCAGCCAGTAAAATGGTGGGCGGTGGCGACAAAACTTCGGTGCGTTTTCCTGTGGCAAAAATCAAGGGCGGCGGCTACGACTTTTTCTGCTCGTTCTTGGGACATGAACGCAAAATGCACGGTAAGTTGATTGTAGAATAGGGTAAAAAAATCAGTCTGCGGACTGATTTTTCTTTTTCAGGCTGCCTGAAAGAATTGATACAATGATATTTTCATCAAAAAAGGACACAAAATGCGACTGTTACACACCATGATTCGCGTAGGCAATTTACAACGCTCGCTTGATTTTTACACCCAAGTTTTGGGTATGAAACTGTTACGCCAACAAGATTATCCTGACGGCAAATTTACATTAGCCTTTGTGGGCTATGGCGAAGAAATTGACCATACTGTGATTGAACTCACTTACAACTGGGACACCGACCATTACGATTTAGGCAATGGCTTTGGGCATATTGCGATTGAAGTGGAAAACGCCGCCGCCGCTTGTGATGAAATTCGCCAAAAAGGCGGTAAAGTGGTGCGAGAAGCAGGGGCAATGAAACACGGCACAACCGTTATCGCCTTTGTGGAAGACCCAGACGGTTATAAAATTGAGTTAATTCAAAAACATAGTTAAATAATGACTGCACCACTTTGTTGTGTTGTGTTGTGTTTTTGAATGTGTTTGACGATAAATCGCATCATCATTTGGATTTTTTACGCAAAAACGGTATGATAAGTGCATAAGTGGAAATATACCTTAACTTTATAAACATAATACATAAAGAAGGGAACAAACTATGTGCAGCAAAAAACTCTTTTTCGCTCTGTTGTGTGGGCTTGCAAGCAGCGTTTGGGCAGCGGACGCTTGCTCTTTCGATATTAAAAGCACCGATGTGATGACTTGGACGAATATGGCAGGCAAACCCATTCCTGTGATTACCGTTCCTGCGTCTTGTGCCAATTTCACTATCAATATGCAGCACATTGGCAAAATGCCCAAAACCGCCATGGGACACAATGTGGTTGTCGTTAAAAGCAGCGATATTAAAGGCGTGATTAAAGACGGTATGCGATATGGTATTAGCAAAGACTATCTCAAACCTGGTGATAAACGCGTTGTGGCAGCCAGCAAAATGATAGGCGGCGGCGAAAAAACCTCGGTAAAAATTCCCGTGCAAAAAATCAAGGACGGCGATTACCTATTTTTCTGCTCGTTCTTGGGGCACGACCGCAAAATGCGTGGCAAATTAGAAGTGAAATAGTTTGTTGATTGTGTTTCAGGCAGCCTAACAATAAAAAAGATGGCGTTAAAACACCGACTTTTTTATTGTTAGGCTGCCTGAAAATTCTTATTTCATTATGCTTTGGGCATTTCGTTGTATTTTGGGGTGAGTTGAAAAGCGTTGCCGTCTGTATCAGTGTTCCAGCGTTTTTCTAAACGCCATTGATTAGCGTTATCTTCCAAACGCACGACCCAGTTTTTAGCGTTTGCCAAAGGTTTGGGAAACTGCACCATATACTGCTTGCCGCTGTTGTCAGGCGGAGTGAGTTCCACTTTTAGGTCGTTCTCTTGCAGATTATGAAAAAAAGTGAGCGTCAGTTTTTGCGTGGCGTCATATTCACCGTCCAAAATCGCCATAGCACCGTCCAAGTTTGGCTGTATATATACCTGTGCCGATAAATGATGAGCAGCGGCGGATTTGTCGCGTTCGACTTCTAAAATAATGTTTTTGCCTTCTTTGTAGTAATCGTCTGTTACCAAAGAATCTTTAACGCTCAATGCGTAGCCTAATGTGATGAACCCAGCAACCACAACGATTGCAGGCCCTGCCATAATACCCCAAGTCCAAGGTTCTTTATACCAAGGACGAGGCGTTTCTGGATTTTGATTTTGTGCGTTCATGGTTGATATATTGCTTTCAAATGTGAAAGTGTGTCGAATACAAAAAACTCCTGTAAAACACTGTTGTAGCACATGTCAAAGAGTTTTGTGGATGTTTCTATTAGAAGAGCCTATTTTAAACGATTACGCAAAAAGTGGTGAAATATTTTTAAATTATTCGTTGTTTTCTTTGATTGTTCTGTAAATATGTCTAGCCTGTTTCAGGTAACCTGAAATTAAGTAAAACATCATTTTTGTGTTACATTATTCATAATGTTAGGCAGCCTGAACAAAGTTTTTTTATAATACACCCTTTCAGGCTGCCTGAAAACAAGGTTTATTTTAGTCGTCAGACTGAAATTATTGATTTACAAGGTAAATCAATGGATTACGAAGTAATCAAGCCGCAGTTTCTGCGAGTCGTAAGGCGATGCTAAAATGTTTTCAATAAACACAAACAATAGTGAGAAAAAAATGTCGAAAAAAGGTACGCTTAAAAAACTTTCCTTGTGCGTTTTGTGTGCGTTAGGCGGGGCGATGTCGGCGATTTCTTTGCAGTCGTTTGCCGACAGTCAAGATGACGCTTTGCCTGTGCAGGAAGTGCGTAATTTTGTGGAAGTGTATGGGCAAATTAAGGCAAATTATTATCAAGACACCAAAGATGATAAACTCATCAACGAAGCCGTGAAAGGTATGGTCAGCGGTTTGGACCCGCATTCGGAATATTTAACGCCGAAAGATTTTGAAGATTTGAAAGAACATACTTCGGGCGAGTTTGGCGGCTTGGGCATGGAAATCGGCAAAAGGAACGATTCGATTGTGGTGATTGCTCCGATTGAAGACACGCCCGCTGACCGTGCAGGTGTCAAAAGTGGCGATTACATTATTAAAATCAATGATGAATCCACTCGTGGTATGAGTACCGCCGCTGCGGTTAAGCGTATGCGGGGCAAACCTGGCACGGCGATTGATTTAACTTTAAGCCGTAAAGACAGTTCCACACCCATTCAAGTGCATATTGTGCGGGCAATGATTAAGGTGAAAAGTGTGCGTTCTAAACTGTTAGAAGACGGTTATGGTTATGTGAAAGTGTCGAATTTTCAAGAACGCACAACAGAAGATTTAGTTAGCCATATCAGTGAGTTATACAAAAAAAATAATGGTCAATTAAAAGGCTTGGTTTTAGATTTGCGTGATGACCCAGGCGGTTTGTTGCATCAGGCGGTAGGCGTGTCGGCGGTATTCTTGCCGCAAGGCAAAACGGTGGTGAGTACGCGTGGCAGGGACGGTCGCAATGCGGTGTCGTATAAGGCGGAGAAAAAAGATTATATGCCTGCCAAACGCATTGCAGGCACTGACCCATTAGCGAAACTGCCCGCAGGCATTAAAGAAGTGCCTTTAACTGTGCTGATTAACTCGGGTTCTGCGTCTGCGTCTGAAATTGTGGCAGGTGCATTGCAAGACCACAAACGAGCGGTTATGGTTGGCGTGCAAAGTTTTGGTAAGGGTTCGGTGCAAACGGTGATTCCGCTGTCGAATGGCTCGGGCGTTAAACTCACCGTGTCGCTGTATTACACGCCGAACGACCGTTCTATTCAAGCACACGGCATTGTGCCTGATGTGGAATTGAAAAGTGAAGATGATGCCTATCAAATGCGTGAGGCGGATTTAAGCGGACATTTGGATAATCCTTTTGGTGAAAAAGAAACCAAGGGCAAAATCGACACGGACGCTGCGGCGAAAAAACAAGAAACCGTTCAGGCTGCCAAAGCCAAAAGCGAAGATGAAAAATTTGACGATATGGTCAATCGCCGCGACCCGAATCCTGCCAAAGATGAACAGTTGAAAAAGGCGTTGGATTTACTGAAAGATCCAGCAGAATACCAAAAAAGCATAGGCTTGGCTGCCAAAGAAAAACGCGATACCAAAAAAGTGTCGAATGATGAAGACAGTGCAGAAGAGTAATGCAGAGCGATACCGCCCTAAAACGGGCGGTGTTTTTTTGTATTAAATAATTTTTCAGGCAGCCTGAAACAGCAAAAAACGCTCCGTGTCAATATGTTTTTTGTTAAAATCAGCCCTTTTGTATCAAACAAATAAGGAATAAAGCAAATGAAAGTAGGTTTTGTTGGCTGGCGTGGTATGGTTGGCTCCGTGTTAATGCAACGCATGCGGGAAGAAAACGATTTTGCACACATTAAAGACGCGGTGTTTTTTACCACTTCCAATGTGGGCGGAGCGGCTCCTGATGTGGGGCAAGCGGATAAAGTGTTGCATGACGCAAATAATATTGCCGAACTTTCCGCCTGCGATATTGTGGTTACCTGTCAAGGCGGCGATTACACCAAGGCGGTGTATCCCAAAATTCGTGAAAGTGGCTGGAATGGTTTCTGGATTGACGCGGCTTCCGCTTTGCGTATGCAGGACGATGCCATTATCGTGTTAGACCCAGTCAATCGCAATGTGATTGATAACGCTTTGAATAATGGTGTAAAAAACTTTGTGGGCGGCAACTGCACGGTATCTTTAATGTTAATGGCATTAGGCGGATTGTTCCAAAACGACTTGGTTGAATGGGCAACTTCGATGACCTATCAAGCCGCATCAGGTGCTGGGGCTAAAAATATGCGTGAGTTAATTCTCGGCATGGGTGCGGTTCATCGCACGGTTGAGAAAGAACTCGCTGACCCTGCGTCTGCCATTTTAGACATCGACCGCAAAGTATCTGACTTTTTGCGTTCAAGCGATTATCCCAAAGCCAATTTTGGTGTGCCTTTGGCAGGCAGTTTAATTCCTTGGATTGACGCAGATTTAGGCAATGGTCAATCCAAAGAAGAATGGAAAGGGCAGGCTGAAACCAATAAAATTTTGGGTAAAAATGACAAACTGATTGTGATTGATGGTTTATGCGTGCGTGTGGGTGCGATGCGTTGCCACAGTCAAGCCATTACGCTGAAACTCAAAAAAGACTTGCCTGTGGCTGAAATCGAAAGCATTTTGGCAAAGGCAAACAACTGGGTAAAAGTGGTGCCGAACGAGAAAGAAGCGTCCATTCACGACTTAACCCCAGCAGCGGTTACAGGCACGCTCACCGTGCCAGTGGGCAGAATTCGCAAACTTGGTATGGGCGGTGAATACATCAGTGCCTTTACCGTAGGTGACCAATTACTGTGGGGTGCAGCCGAACCCGTCCGCCGCATTTTGCGTATTGTATTGGGTTTAGCCGTATAATTTTCAGGCAGCCTGAAAGGTAATGAGCAACAAGCGATGATTTGTTGCTCATTTTTTTCAGGTAGTCTGAAATTCCTTTATTTAATTTCCCTAAATTTATCGTAAGTCATTGATATATATATATATATATATCGCCAAGCCATTTTATCATCTTATAAAATAATTTACCGAATGATTAAATTTGTGTATGATTAAGCCTATTCGTTTTGCAGTACAACATTTCATTCACTTCTTGAAAACAGGAGAACCATTATGGCAAGCATTCTTGAGCGTCAAGCCGATTACATTCCTTATGACTTGCGTGTGCAAGCCTTGCAAGTTGATCCGCAATTAGACATTTACTGGCAGGAATATCTTGCCGATTTATTCCGTGATATGCCTGAACAATATCAGGACAATATCAATCAACAAGTGTTACGCAATAAAAATATCGCTTGGGACAAAACTACGCAAACCTTTGAATATAAAGGAGCACAAGCGTTTCAGGAATTTGCGGTGGGCTATCAAATCAATGTCACGGAAGAGCTTTCGTTGGGTGCCCGTGCCAAGTTGTTGTTTGGCATTGCCAA
>JAFWRB010000149.1 GCA_017508845.1 Neisseriaceae bacterium
CTTCTTTGTTAGTATTGGCGTTAGCCGCCTGCTCACAAAGCGAACAAGTATCTCAACCCGCTCCTGCGGAAAACACTGCCGTAGAAGTGATTGAAAACGCTGCTCCTGTTGCCCAAGAAGCCGCTCAAAATGCTGCCGAAGGTGCGGCAACTGCCGTAGAAGGTGCTGCTACCGCTGTTGAAGGTGCTGCTACTGATGCCGCTAATGCTGTGGCTGATACTGCCAATGCTGCTGCTGACGCTGCCAAAGACGCCGCTCAAAATGCCACAGAAGCCGTTAAAGAAACCGCAACAGAAGTGGCTAACACTGCTGCTGACGCAACGCAAAATGCCGCAGAAGCCGTTAAAGAAACCGCGACAGACGCTGCAAACGCTGCCGCTGACGCTTTGGCACCTGGTTTGCCAAACGAACCAGCACCAGCAGAACCTACGGCTCCTGCTACCCCTGCACAATAATGTGCAAATGCATAATAAATTGCCCTGTTTTTACAGGGCATTTTTCTTTCAGGCTGCCTGAAACACTTTGTTTCCTAAAATAATATGCTACAATAAACAGTGAATTCATTTGGAGAGTGTTATCAAATGTATTTTAATCATAACCTGCAACTACCCTACTCTGTTCAACTATGAAAAACGCTGAACGCTTTACCGACACCATTTCTTCTGTCATTTCCCCCGAAGCGGTGGAAATTGAACTGCGTCCAGCGGGCGTGTGGGTGCGGTCTCGGGCGTTTTTATTGGACTGGGTTATTCGTGTGATTTTGTCGATTGTGGCGTTTTTTGTGTTGTCGATATTGGCAAAATTATCGAATGGCGTGGCAAATGGTTTATTTTATATTGCCATTTTTTTGATTTATTGGCTGTATCCTGTTTTATTTGAAGTATTTTGGCACGGTCAAACGCCTGCTAAGCGAGTTTTTGGGTTGCGTGTGGTGCAAGACAATGGCACACCTGTTTCTTTTACGCAATCTTTAATTCGTAATTTAATGCGAACTGCCGATACATTGCCTATTTTTTATGGTTTGGGTATGAGTGTGATGTTATTGCACCCACAATTTAAAAGATTGGGCGATATTCTTTCAGGCTGCCTTGTGATTTATACTGATGAGCCGAAGATAAAAATCAATAAACAGGTTTTTGTGGGCGTTAAGGCAATTGCTCCGCCCATTGCTTTAACGCGTGATGAACGCTTGTCTTTGATTTTATTTATGGAACGCCTACCGCATTTATCCGTTGCACGACAACAAGAATTAGCCGATGAATTATTGCGTCATAGCGATATTCCTGCTAATGAAAGCATTGAAACATTAAAATCTTGGGCGAAGTTTTTAATCAGCGATAGGCGAAATTAAAAAATGAAACAGTTTGAATTTGAACAACGCTACGAATTATTCTGGCAAGAGTTTGCGGCACAAATTGAAGCGGCTGAACGCAATCAGTCACTTGATGACGCACGTCATTTTACGCAACGCTATCGTCAGTTGTGTCGCCAAACGATGCAGGCGGCAAATCGTGCGTATTCGCCGTCTTTGGTGGAAGATTTGAACCGCCTAACCGCTCGGGCTCATCAGGTGTTGTATCGCCATCGCTCCCCTGCTTTGCCTAAATTTTTACAGTGGCTTAAAACCGACTTACCGCGTCAAGTGCGTGCAGAAAAAACGGTGGTGATTTGGTCGCATATTTTGTTTTATGTGCCGTATATTGTGTTTTTTGTACTGTGTGCCATTTTTCCGCATTGGGCAAATGACTTGCCAGGTGTGAATTTGGCTCACGTGCAAGCGATGTATCAAGATATGGCAAATGACGCGATGAACAACGAAACACGCGAACGCTCCATAGACGCAATGATGTTTGGCTTTTATATTTTTAATAATATTGGCATTGCATTCAAAGCAGTAGGCAGTGGCTTTTTGTTTGGTATTGGCACGATTTATATTTTGGTGATGAATGGCTATATGATGGGGGCGGTTGAAGGGGCAATGTTGCATTCCGACCCACAAGTTGCGGCTAATTTTTTCGGTTTTATCGGTGCTCACGGTGCGTTTGAACTCACAGGCATTGTGTTATCAGGTGCGGCAGGTTTGCGTATAGGCTTGGCATTGCTTGCTCCACAGGGTTATTCTCGCTTAGATGCTTTGAAAATTCAGGGTAAAAAAGCAGGTCAGTTAATTGCCGCCGCCTTTTTCTTTTTATTTATTGCCGCCATTTTAGAAGCCTTTTGGTCGTCTAATACGCTTTTATCGCCCTACTTCAAAATGGCTGTGGCGTTTTGTTTGTGGATTGCGGTGTATGCTTACTTGCTGTTTGGGGGACGACAAAAATGAGTGGGCAAGTGCGTTTTCGCCGCCGCAGTGCGTGGGAATCTGCCGACTTGGGTTTGCGAATGGTGGCAGAACGACCATTTTTTTATTTTTTCTTGCAATTTTGCACGCTTTTGCCTGTTTTCTTATTGATTTCATTACCTTTTTATAATAATCCCACTTGGGTATTATTCATCATCTGGTGGTTAAAACCTGCATTTGAAGCAGGTTTAGTGATTGCCCTATCCAAACAAGTTTTTGGGCAACCTTTACAGTTTTCAGGCTGCCTGAAAGACGCTTGGCGGTCAATATGGCGTTACCGCATTATCGGTGATTTACTGTGGCGGCGGTTTTCGCTACGGCGTGCGGTGATATTGCCTGTAACCGTATTAGAAAAAGTCAAGGGAAAAGAACACGCCAAACGCCGCCGTGAGATTGGTTATAAAACCGCAGCCCAAAGCGGCTGGCTGACTTTTTTCGGTGCTCATTTTGAAAGCATTTTGCTGTATGGCTTAATGTTGTTATTAGGCTGGCTGTTTTTCTCGCCGAATGCTCATTTTGATGTTGAACCTGACGGATTATTCGATAATTTATCGGAAATAGGCAATTATTTTTTCATCACACAAACCCACTGGTCGTGGCATATTGTGAATTTTTTGTATTGGGTGATATTGTCGTTTTGGACTCCATTTTTTGTAGCGGCTAATTTTTCTATTTATTTACAAGCCAGAACAGAAAACGAAGCGTGGGACATTCGTTTATCTTTCAGACAATTAGCGAAACGATTGGGTAAAGTTTCTGTGGTGATTTTATGCTTATTTTACTTTTCAGGTAGCCTCTCTAATATGGCATATGCCGAAACGCCGCCCAATTCACAACAAGTAGAACAAACACGCAAAGAAACGGTAGGCAGCAAACCTTTTGTGCATATAGACACACGCAAAAATTTTGAACCGCCTGATATAAACATAAAAGATAAACCTAAAAAAAGCAAAGACTTACCTGATTTTTCTTGGATTTTGTTTGCCAAATCTTTGCTGTGGGCGATTGGCATTGCTTTGGTGGGCGTGGTGTTGTATTTATTATGGTGTTATGTTTTTCCACAAGTTACTGATAAAAAACACAAAATACAAAAAACGCCCGAACGCATTTTGGGTTTGGATATACGCAAAGAAAATTTGCCTGAAAACCCTGCCGCCGCCGCACTGAACTTGTTCGATACTGACCCAAGAGCCGCTTTATCGCTGCTTTATCGTGCGGTTTTGGCTCATTTGGTTCATCGTGAAAAATTGGTTTTACGCGACAGTATGACCGAGCAAGAAATCTTAAATCTTGTGGAAAAACAACGCCCTGACGCCGCTATGCCTGTGGAAAAAATTACCCGTTCGTGGATTTTCACAGCCTACGCTCACATTTTGCCTGACCGTGCCACAATGGACGACTTATGCCAGCATTATGCCGCATTAAGTTTCAGGCAGCCTGAAACAAATGGGGGCAGAAATGAATAAACGCATTTTTACTTTTATTTTCATTATATTACTGATTATTGGCTTAATTGGGGCGTTTTTTGTTTATCGCTACAACAAAGCCACAACCGAATATTATTGGAAAGATAATACAAGCACACAAAAATATGAAAAAGCAGGCTATTTTGCTTTATCTAAATTTTTGCAAAAACAATATAAAGATACACCTGTTTTATATGTGAAAAGTATGAAACAATTTGAAAAAATGACTGCCAAAAACAATAATGCCTTATTATTTGTGGGTTCGTCAAGATTGTCTGACCGTTCGTTTAGCGATAAAAATACCGATGATTTAATAAAATGGGTTGAAAAAGGAAATCATTTATATATCAAGGAAAGTGCTTACATTAACAAAAAATTAGGTTTGAAATTTAATAATTTTCCTGTAAAAAAATTAGAAAATAAAGATATTAAGAATGCCTGCCAAAAAGAATATGATGATTTGCAACAATATAACAGTCAATTCAAAGGCTTTATGCCCAAAGACTTTGTGAAAAATTGTGCTACTAATCTCTCCATTTTCAGGTTGCCTGAAAACAATCAAAATATATTTATTTTAGAAACACCGATTGAAGAATTAAAACACATAGGCGGTTTTGATATTCGCCAAACGCCAAATATTATCTCATACGCCCAAACGGCGGATAATATTGTAACCCTTGTGCGTGTGAAAAAAGGTAAAGGTACCATTACCGTTGTGGGCACTTATGAAATATTATCGCACCCAGAAAAACCCATAGACGCAGATAAAATTCACATCAACCGTTTTGATAATGCTTATTTTGCCGCTTATTTAAGTCAAGGCAAATCAGCCATTTATTTAATGTCGCCCAAAGGTGAAAAACAAACCAATAAAAAAGATAAATGGCCCTTGTGGTTGCAATTATTCATCAAACACCCCTTACCAGCAACACTCTTTGCCTTGCTGATGATTTTTGCCATTTGGCAACAAATCAAACGCTTAGGCGGCACTCGCCAATATGATGATAAAAAAGAACGGCAAATTTCTGCCCATCTTGCCGCACAAGGTAGATTGATTGCCCACAACAAAGAAGAATATACCCTGCTTTGCGAATGGCAAAATGAATTGCAAAACGAATGGCAACGCCGCTTTGGAGCAATGTCTGCCACGCGGCAAACCGCAGTATTGCTCGCCAAAAAATTAAATGTCGCCGCAGACGATATTGAACTGTGGCTTCACCCCATACCGCAAAACTTGCGAACAAACGATTTATTGCGGTTTGTCCGCAGTCATCAACGATTAAGGAAAAAACAAAATGAATAGCGAAAACAATTTTCAGGCAGCCTTTGAAACAGCAACCCATATGCTGCAACACATTCGACAGCATCTAAACAGCGTCATCATTGGGCAAGCGTCCGTGATTGACCAATCTTTGGTAGCCCTGATTGCAGGCGGTCATATTCTCCTGGAAGGCGTGCCTGGCACAGGCAAAACGCTGTTAGTGCGTGCGTTAGCGAAAAGTTTTGGCGGCACATTCAACCGCATTCAATTTACACCTGACTTAATGCCGTCTGATATTACAGGCAGTTATTGGTTTAACGGCAAAGAACAAGTGTTCGTGTTGCGGCAAGGTCCTATTTTTGCCAATTTATTGTTAGCAGACGAAATTAACCGAGCCCCTGCCAAAACACAAGCCGCTCTGTTGCAGGTCATGCAGGAAAATGCGGTGTCGTTAGACGGCAAAACGCATTCTGTACCGCAACCCTTTATGGTTTTGGCCACGCAAAACCCGATTGAGCAAGAAGGCACTTACCCCTTGCCCGAAGCCCAATTAGACCGTTTTATGTTCAAGGTTTTGGTTGATTATCCTGACAACGCAGACGAAGTGCGTTTGGTTGAAGCCGTCAGTGCCGCACACAACAACGATTTATTGGCGAAAATCGACAATCCTACACTCTTTACGCCGCAACAAATCAGCCAAGTGCAAATGTGTGCTAATCAAATTACTGCTGACCACAATATTATTGATTACGCCGTGCGTTTGGTGCGTGCCACAAGAGCGTCTTATGGCTTATCGGTTGGAGCAGGACCTCGTGCAGGCATAGCATTGGTTAATGGTGCCAAAGCCCACGCAATGCTCAACGGTATGCCCTTTGCGACACCTGATAACATTAAAGCGGTGTGCTTGCCCACTTTGCGTCATCGCGTGCGTTTGTCGATTGAAGCCGAAATGGCAGGACAAAGCATAGACGAAATTTTGCAAGAAATCATCAACCAAACCGAAACCCCACGCCAATGAAACCTCGTCTGCCCTTAATTTTGCTCATTGCCTTTTTGTTTGTTATCGCAACGATTGCAAGCGTGTGGCAAATGGTTGAAAAACAACCCATCACAGCCTTTCATCAGGCGGTGTGGCTGTTATTGGTCATTGTCATTTGGACAGCATTGGCAGATTATTTACTTTCACGCAAAAAAAATATCGTGAAAATTCAACGCATTCTGCCGCAAAATATCATATTAGGCAAAGATACACAGGTGAAACTCATCATCACTTCAACTGACCCCAAGCAAAAACAACCCTTGCCCATTACTGTGGGCGATTGTCTGCCGCCTGATTGGACAACCGACACACCTGAAATCACAACCGAGTTACTGCCAATGTCGCATTACGGCGTAGAAATTTCATACACGGCAACACCAATGCTGCGGGGAGAAACGCATTTTGGCGGCACCGATTATAGTCTTCCTTCCCGTTTTGGTTTATGGCAGATGATTTTCAGGCAGCCTGAAAACAACGACACGCCCATTAAAGTTCTGCCTGACTTTGCCGATATTTACGGGGCGGATTTAATGAGTTTCCGCCGCTGGTTACAAATGGTTGGCGTGAAAAAGAGCGTCAGACGCGGTGAAGGGCAAGACTTTTTTCAATTACGCGACTTTCAAGACGGCGACAACATTCGCCACATTGACTGGAAAGCCACAGCCCGCAACGCACGCCCCATTGTACGGCAATTTCAGGACGAAAAAGACCGCCAAATTGTCTTTCTATTAGACTGCTCCTATGAAATGCAACCTTTAACAGACGGCAAAAGCATACTTGACCACGCATTAACCGCCCTACTGCTTTTATCTTACACCGCCACGCATCACGGCGATGCAGTGGGTTTAATGACCTGCAACGCGGAAAACGAACGCTTTATACCGCCAGCCAAAGGTGTAGCCCAAGTGTCGCAACTGATTAACCACATTTACGACATCGAACCCACACGCCAAGTATTCGATTTAGAAAACGCAGTCGAACGCCTGCTTTCACAACAAAAACGCCGTGCGTGGATAATCATCATCACCACATTAGATAACGACAACGCCCAAGATAACATTGTGCTATTCAAACGCCTACAAAAACACTTTCCCATACTCACCGTAGGCTTACGAACGCCTGCCGCACAAGAAATCATCAACACACCCATAGAAAACACCGAAGAATCCCACACCTATATCGGTGCCAAATACCGCTTGGACGATGAAATCATTGCCATAAAAAAACTCACCGCCGCCCAAATTCCCTGTTTGGCAACCTACCCACAGCAACTCACCGCCGAGTTGATTAACCATTATTTAAATAGGAAGAAAAGCGGGGCGTGGTAGATGGTGAGTAGTGGGCAGTTGTTTCGTTTTGCCTGATTAGGCAAAACAATTTATTGTTAGATAACGCTTCGATATTCCTTTCAGGCAGCCTGAAAGAAACTCGAAGCATTATCTGAATAATATCCGTCAAGCCGTAAGGCTTGACTAAATCACTGATAACTACTCACTGCTCACTACTCACTCTATAAATCGTTTATAATTTAACTTTTTGCCGACAAGGAAAATACAATGCTTAAAGAAATTCAAAATACCGCCGAAGAGAAAATGAAAAAATCGGTTGAAGCCTTAAAAACCAATCTTGCCAAAGTGCGGACTGGGCGGGCTCATACTGGTTTGCTTGACCAAGTGAAAGTGGATTATTACGGTTCTGATGTGCCTGTATCGCAAATTGCCAATGTAACCTTGTTAGACGCACGCACCATTAGCGTCAAGCCATATGAGAGCAATATGGCAGGTGCGATTGAAAAAGCCATTCGCGATTCTGATTTGGGCTTAAATCCGTCTGCAATGGGCGATTTAATTCGTGTGCCGATGCCTATGCTCACCGAAGAACGCCGCAAAGACTTAATTAAAGTGGTGCGACACGAAACCGAAGAAGCCCGCGTTGCCGTGCGAAATATCCGCCGCGATGCCAATAATGAGTTAAAAAACTTGTTGAAAGATAAAGAAATTTCCGAAGACGACAACCGCCGTGGCGAAGAGGCTATCCAAAAACTCACCAATCAATACATTGCCGAAATGGACAAAATTTTGGAAGCCAAAGAAAAAGATTTAATGGAAGTGTAATCTTTCAGGCAGCCTGAAAACAAAAAAACGCTTGCAATCATTGTTGCAAGCGTTTTTTAAGTAGTAAAGATTATCTTTTTCTAACACACAATCGACTGTTTTGGCACTTTATTTATATCCCAATGTAAAATTGCCCATTGTAATAAGGCGTTACAATTTTCATCAGGAATAGGCTTGGGCAAGCCTAAATAAGCCAAAACTTGTTTTAATAGATATTCTTTATTCGATAAATCCAATTTAGGGGCAAGGGTTTGTTTTGACCATTTTTGTCCCAAAGCGTTTGTCAGCAAAGGCAAATGGGCGTATTCAGGCAGGCTAAAATTAAATTGCTGATATAAATAAATTTGTCGTGGGCAGGAAAGCAGCAAATCACTGCCACGCACAATGTGTGTAACGCCCTGATGACAATCATCAACCACCACCGCCAACTGATACGCCCACTCGCCGTCCGCACGCAACAGCACAAAATCGCCCACTTCTTGTTCTATATTTTGTTGCTGCATACCACAAATTTTATCTTCAAAAACAATGGGTTGATTATTTGTTTTTATTCGATATGCAGGGGTTTTGTCAATAATATGTTGCGGCTGCCTGCAACGACAATTTCCATTATAAATAATGCCGTCTATGCCTTGCCGACCGTTTTCCTGCACAGTTTTGCGACTGCAATAGCACGGATACACCGCATTTTTCCGTTTGAGTTCCTCCAAAGCCGCACGATACAAAGCGTGCCGTTGGCTTTGATAAACAACTTCACCGTCCCAATGCAAAGAAAATGCGTCCAGTGTGCGTAAAATATCGTCCGCCGCACCTGCCACTTCACGCGGTTTATCCAAGTCTTCCATACGCACCAACCACGCTCCACCGTTGGCTTTTGCGTCCAAAAAACTTGCCACCGCCGTTAAAAGCGAACCAATATGTAAATGCCCAGTGGGAGACGGGGCAAATCGACCAATGTATTGCATTGTTTTTTATATAAAAAATATAATAAATTAAATTAAGCCAATCGCTTTTTTAAACCAATATTCTATAAATAGCCAAAATATAAGTACATTTAATATACCTATACTAAAAAATCCACAAGACATTAAAAACCAATTTCTAAAATCAATTATTTGAATAATAAAAAGTTCCAAATCTTCTAAAAACATTATAATCGCACCATAAGCAACAAATAACATTATCAATGTTCCTAATAATGCAAATATGGTATTCATATTTTTAATAATATAACAACTTAAAAGCGGACGAATAAAAATAAACATTAAAAACAATCGAACAAATACAGAAATAATAAAAATAATATAAATAAAAAATATACTCTCTGCCATATAAGCATACTGACTAAATGGAGTATTAACAGGACTGCCTTCATCTTTCGTTGTTATATTACTGATAGTAAAAAAATTCTCGTCATATTTAGGCGGTGTGTTACTCGTATAATTTTGCAAAATATCCGCAATATGTTGTGTTAATGGATTAGAAATCAATAAACTATAATCGCCGTTAATTAAAATAGTTAAACCAAACAATTCAAGCAATAAACATTGAAAAAATAAATTAGTTGCAATTCTTTTTACTTTGCTCATAGTTATAATAAGAACACCATTTTGTTTAATTGTTCTTCCATATTCTCTTTTTAATTCTCGTTCTAATTCTCTTTTTTCTTTATCTGATAATTGATTAAATTTTTCTTCAACTTCTTTTTCATCTTTATAGGGAGATAATAATTTTCCAATCAAAGGATAAAATAACTTCGGAGCATAAACCAAAAGCACAGCAAAACCGATATACAATAAACCGCCCACCATTAAACGAGCGTTGCCGTTAATCCCCATTTCTCGTGGCAGGGGCAAAATAAAAAACGCACCTGCTAATACAATTAAATAACAAACTACCAAATATTGCAGACGCAAATAATAAACCGATGATTTGGTGTAAATATCAACAATATCTCGTTGCAAACTCATTTTTACTTCCTAAAAACAATCTTTCAGGCTGCCTGAAAAACAAATCGCCGTAGGGTGCGTTCTTTCCTACGGCGTTATGGTTGATACAGGTTAATCCACATTCACCCGAATACCCGATGACGCTTGTTTTTGGTTTTTCACAATTTGCATACCAGCGGCAACCAAACTGCCCATATCGGCAATATTCGCAGGCAAAATTAAGGTATTGTTTTCTTTGGCTAATTTGCCAAACGCTTCCACATATTGTTCTGCCACTTTCAAATTCACCGCTTCCATACCACCAGGTTGCTTGATGGATTCTGCCACCGTGCGAATAGCGTCTGCGGTGGCTTGTGCCACCAAACGCAAGGCTTCGGCTTCACCTGCGGCACGGTTAATTTGTGCGGTTTTTTCGCCTGATGATTGATTTACCAACGCTTGTGCTTCACCTTGTGATTTTTGAATGGCAGCTTCTCGTTCACCGCTTGCCAAGTTGATTTGCTCTTGTTTCACGCCTTCGGATTTGGCAATCACTGCGCGTTTTTCGCGTTCGGCAGTGATTTGGGCTTGCATCGCGTGCAAAATCGCTTGTGGCGGCACTAAATCCTTGATTTCATAACGCAAAACTTTCACGCCCCACGAAACAGCCGCTTCGTCCAACGCCGACACCACTGCACGGTTAATATCGTCTCGTTCTTCAAAAGTTTTGTCCAACTCCATTCGACCAATCACCGAACGCAGCGTGGTTTGAGCCAACTGCGTAATCGCCAACACATAATTGCTCGAACCGTAAGACGCTAATTTTGGGTCGGTTACTTGAAAATAAATAATGCCATCAACCGTTAATTGCGTATTATCACGGGTGATACACACTTGGCTGGGGACATCTAACGGAATTTCTTTCAAAGTATGACGATACGCCACTTTGTCCATAATCGGCACCAGCCAACGCAGTCCAGGTGTCAGTGTGCGATAATACCGCCCCCAACGCTCCACAATATACGCTTCTTGTTGAGGCACAACCTTAAAGGTTTGAAAGCCAATCACCACCACAACGGCGAGAAAAATCAAAGGAATAATTGCTCCTGACATTGTTCCAACTCCTTAAAAAAATAAATGGGGTTAAAAATGAATTGCTTATTCAAAAAAGCGGTTTATTTTATCAGAATTGACTTAGTCGTTGGCAAGTTATTGCCTGACGAATATGTCATTGCGAGAATTGAACGAAGTTCAATTCGTGGCAATCCCCTTGTCGATTAAGTCAATAAAATCTTTCAGGCAGCCTGAAACCCATTATTTATATCAAAAAAAGATAATACCATTGCGTTTTCACTTGAATTATTATCGTTTAATATACACCCTGTTCAACTTAAAAAACGGAGATGAAAATGACCATTCAAGTTAAAGGCTATGCTGCCTTATCACACGACACACCCTTGCAAGCGTTTGATTTTGAACGCCGAGATTGTGGCGATAATGATATTGAAATCGACATTTTATATTGCGGCGTGTGCCACAGCGACTTGCACCAAGCACGCAATGACTGGGGTTGGAGCACCTATCCTATGGTGCCAGGACACGAAATTGTCGGACGCGTGGTGAAAATCGGCAAAAATGTAACAAAATTCAAAATCGGCGATTTGGCTGGAATCGGCTGTATGGTTGATTCCTGCGGGCAGTGCGAACCCTGCCGCCACGATTTAGAACAATATTGCGACAACGGCAATGTGCAAACTTATAACGACTCATTCCGTTACAGCACAGGCGAGAAAACCTATGGCGGATACAGCACCCGTTATGTGGTTAAAGACGCATTTGCTTGTAAAGTACCTGAAAACTTGGACACCAAAGCGGTTGCACCATTGTTGTGTGCAGGCATTACCACATATTCGCCTTTACGCCACTGGAAAGTGGGCAAAGGCACAAAAGTGGGTGTAGTCGGTTTGGGCGGTTTGGGGCATATGGCGATTAAATTTGCTGTGGCAATGGGTGCGGAAGTATCGCTATTTACCCGCTCCACAGGCAAATTTGATGATGCCAAAAAATTAGGCGTGCATCATATTGTGTTATCGACCGATGAAAACCAAATGAAAGCGGTTCGCAATCAGTTTGATGTGATTATCGACACCGTGCCTTACAAACACGATTTAGCCCCATATGTGCCAACTTTAACCACAGACGGAGCATTGGTTTTGGTAGGCGTAGTCGGCGAAGAAGTGGCAAGCAATTCCGCCCAGTTAATACTCAAACGCCGCACCATTGCAGGCTCGTGTATCGGCGGCATTGCCGAAACGCAAGAAATGTTAGATTTCTGCGGCGAGCACAATATTGTGCCTGATGTGGAAATCATTGATATGCAATATATCAATCAAGCGTATGAACGAATGTTGAAATCCGATGTGAAATACCGCTTTGTGATTGATATGCAAAGTTTGAAATAAATTGTAGTTTTACTATTTTCAGGCTGCCTGAAAGCACTTCCCGTGCAGGGAATTCGTCATTGCGAGCCGTGCCATACAGCCGACAATTAGCCGTAAGCAACTTTGTCGCTTACGGATATGTCGCCCAGAGCAAAGCGAAGGGTCTGCGTGGCAATCCCCTAAAATTATTTTTAACAAGTGAAACGAAGTTAAAAATAATTTTAGGGTAACCTATTATTCAAAACGACAATACAGAAATAATTTCAGATAGCCTGAAACCATTTTGTATTTCGTCCGTTTTTAGGATAGGCTACCCCAAAGCAGGGTTCTGAAACGCTTCGCTGGACGCTCGCTGAACCCTGTTTTAGAAGACGACAGACAGCCGTTAGCAATTTATTGCTTACGGATATGTCGTTGCGAGCCGTGTAAAACACGGCGTAGCAATCACTACGCCTGACTTGGGTCAGGCTCGCAATGACGATTTAGGTTTCAGGCTGCCTGAAAATCACTACTCACTGCTCACTGATTTACACCGAATACGGTCGATACGGCATACGAATATCCACGCGATAAATGCCGTTGTTTTCGCTACGATTCAGCACCGCATCTCGGTCGTACATTAAAAACAGGCGTTCGGATAAGTTTCGTAATGCCATACGGTTGCCTGAAACATGTTCTTGTTGTTCGTCATTGGGCGGTATGGGGTTTTCTATGCGTATATAAATCCACTCGCCTTTGTGGGTAATGCTCACCTTAATGGTACATTTCATCAAACTGGGTTCTACGCCGTGATACACAGCGTTTTCAACCAAAGGTTGTAACAACAGGTGCGGCACGCGTGCGTTTTCTGGGGCATTCACTGTCCATTCGCTTGCCAAACGGTCGCTGCCCATACGCATTTCTTCAATCGCTAAATAGCCTTGTGCTAACTCAATTTCCTTCCCCAAAGAACTGTCTTTGCCTGATGATTTCAGTTGTGCCCGAAATAAATCGGCTAAATTGACCAAAACATCTTCTGCATCATACGGACGAGTATGAATCAGACTGACTGCCGCATTCAAACTATTGAATAAAAAATGCGGTCGAATACGGGCGGTTAAAGCGTCTAACTGGGCTTGGGCGAGTGCGGGTGAAAAGGCTTTTTGTAGCACGGCTTGATAGTGCATTAAACCAAGTGTATAAACAGCAATGATGATAATGTGGCGTGGGTTGAGCTCTTTTTCCAAAGGCGTGAAAAAAGTTTCGCATAAAGAACAAATACTTATAGTAACAAACAGTACCCACATCGGCGGAAACGGCAAGCGATGAATGGGCTTATTCAGCAAAAAAAGTGCCACAATAATCATCAAAATGGCAGGGGCTAACCATACAGTGAATTTGGAAAAATTTTCTAAATAAGATGTGCTTTCGTCTGCAACCAAAAGCGGCAAAATCAATAACAGCAACATAGAAGACGCAAACA